>JADYUE010000001.1:0-300000 GCA_021531615.1 Fusobacterium varium
AATTTTATCATAGAAAGCTATTTAAAGCATTTATTATTTTAATTTACAGACTTTTTTTCACATTCTCATAATATTCTCTAAGAATTTGATTGTACCTCTTATCTATTTTATTCTTTGTAAAAATTCTTTAAATTGTGGCACTGTAAAATCTATCTCTCCATATCTTGTAGGGTATATTATATTTTTTCTTATTAAACTCCCTCTCACTGGAGATATATTTTTTAAAGGCTTTCCTAATATATTTGCTACATTTGCCATAGTACATGGTAGTTTATCACAATCACTCATAGCAAACATAAATTCTTGCTCTTTTTTAGTGCATTTATTAAATCTTACTTTAAAAAAGCTTTTATCTAATTCCTCTAAAAATACTTTTTTATTTTCTTTTACTATGTCTAAAGTTATATCTTGGCATTTTTCACTTATTAAATAGCAAAACAGTTGGATAAAGAATGGGTATCCACCTGTAATATTATATATTTCTTCTAGAGCTTCCTCTGTATATTTGATATTAAAAGCTTTTCCTGGGTTTACAATAGCTTTTACTGCATCTTCATACTTTAAAGAATCTATTGGCTGAAACAGAAACATTCTTTCTGCATAAGTTTTTGATTCAGACATAGTTACTAAAACTCTAGGTAATCCTGCTCCTATTATAGTAATTGGTAATCTTTCTTGATTTATTTTATGTTGAGCAGTTATTAAAGCTTCCATCTCATCTTGCTTAGCATATTGAATTTCATCTAAAAATATAACTATTGTTCTCTTGGCTTCTCTTGCTAATTTTCCTAAATTAACCATTAAATCTACAAAATTATGTTCAAAAGTTCCCATGCTTATTTTCTTTTCTATGCTTATACTTTCTTCCCCAACACTATATGTTAAGCTTAAATTCATTAAGCTTTGTTTTACTGAATCAAATAGATGTTTAATCTGTTCTATTTTACTTAAACTTATTATCACTTGGTTTGTATAAGCTATTAAATCTTTTATAAAACTATCTTTCTCTTTGATTTCAAAGTTAAAAGTTATTACTTGCTTGCTATCTGCATAGTTCTTTAAATAAGTTAATAGAACTGTTTTTCCTACCCCTCTTAATCCGTAATATATAATAGGTCTTCTTGGATATCCTAAAATTAACGAATCTATACTAGCCTTAGCTTCATCTATAATTTCATCTCTTCCTGCAAGATATTCTGGTAACATTCCTGATACAGGTGTATATGGATTAATCAACATAGTTTCTCACCCCTTTTCTCCCTTATTATATCATAAAGTTTAATTAAATAGAAACAACATTAACTTTTGATATTAAATTTCAATTTTAAAGTGTCTTGAAAATATTTTTTTATATAGAAATATCCTTAAAAATGATATAATAATATTAAATAAAAGATTATTTTTACCTTAAGCAAAGGAGGAAATTTTTATGAGATACAGTGAAAATGAAAGAATAGAAATTATAAAATTTATAGAGGAAAATTTTGGAAAAGTTGAAGAAATATATGAAAGTTAAAAGAATTGGATAGCTATATTAACTAGGAGAGTTTTATGGAAAACTATAAGGTAAAAAGCAAAATAAATATTTTATCTAAAATAGTAGACAGTTTTTTTATAGGGTTTTCTTGCTTTATAGTTTATTTTGGACTAAAAACAGGAGTTTCCTTTTCTAAAAATAGTTATACTATTTTTACAATTTTATTAGGAGTTTTTTATGGATTTATATTTATAAGGGATTTTCTTTTCTATAAAACTCTTAAAATTACTCATTATGAATTGATATTTTTTTATCCTATTTTGAGAAGTGAGATAAGAATAGAGAAAAAAGATATACAAAAAATTGATTTTATAGAGAGTGAGCATATACCTAAACTTTGGATCTATTATTATAGAGTAAAAATAACTATGGAAAATAAAAACTATATTATATCCTCAAAGGATTATAGAAACTTTTGGGAGATTTTAAATAATATTGGAGCAAAACTTCCAAAAAGAAAAATTGAAAGCTATAAGGAGAGGGAATTATGAGAAAAGTAGATGATGTAAAACTAGGAAAATTTTTAAGTCTTATCCTTAGGCACAAACCTGAAACAATAGGGATAACCTTAGATAAAAATGGTTGGGCTGATGTAAAAGAATTAATAGAAAAAGTAAAACTTTCTGAAAGATATATTGATATGGAGATTTTAGAAAGGATAGTTAGAGAAAACAGTAAAAAAAGATATAGTTTTAATGAAGATAAAACTAAAATTAGAGCTAGTCAAGGACATTCTATAGAAGTAGAGCTAAATCTTAAAGAGATGACACCACCAAAAATCCTATATCACGGAACAGCCACTAGATTTTTAGAAAGTATCAAAGAAAAAGGAATTTTAAAAATGAATAGACAATATGTTCATCTATCTATGAACATTGAAACTGCTAGAAATGTTGGACAAAGACACGGAGAAGTGATTATTCTTTCAATAGATATAGAGGGACTTAAAAATATAGGGCATAAATTTTATCTATCAGAAAATAAAGTTTGGTTATGTGATGATATTCCAAGCAGATATATTTTATGGGATAAAGTTATTAGATAAAAACTTTTTATAAATTTTTTTCGTCTAATAAAAGATAAAAACAACTTTAGCAATCTAAAGGAGGGCTTATGGCTATAATTACAGAAAAATGGAAAAAATTATTTGAAGAGGCTGATTACCTTGGAGAGATTTTAAATGGATTGGCAGAGATACAAAGAGAAAATGGCTATACTGATGAAGAGATGGATAACGATTTAGATGTAGCACTTTGGAAAGCTTATGTCTATAACAATATGGATTCTTATGAATATTATGAGCTATCAGAAAAGACACTTGCTAAAGTAAAAGATGAGGGTGTAAAAAGTGGTGTATGGTGTTACAGATACTCTTGTGCTTTAGTTTATCTTAGAAGATTTGATGAGGCTTTGGAATATAGCAGACTTGGAACTAAAGTTGAACCAGAGTACCCTTGGGGTTGGTTACAACTTGGTAGACTTTGTTACAAATACAATCTTTTAGATGAAGCTTACAATGCAATAGATAAAGGACTTGAACTTGTACCAAATGATTATGAATTTTTAACTTTAAAAGATGATATAGAAAATGATAGAGGATATGCTTATACAAATTCTCACTATATAGATGAAGAGGCAGATAAAAATTCAAGAGAAAGATTGATAGATATTGATGATGATGAGCTGTATCAAGATTTTGTCAATAAAAGTGATTTGGAAAAAGAATTAAATATACTTCATAACCAAGGTAAAAACCAAGAGATTATTGCTATAATTAACTCTTTACCTGAAGAGGATTTAAATTATGATATTCTTGGGAAACTTGCAAGAGCATATAATAATAACAATCAATGTGAAGAGGGACTTAAAGTTTTACTCTCTTTAAAAGATGAGGGAGAAGAGAACTCACTTTGGAACTTCCGTGTAGGTTACTCTTATTACTATTCTGAAAAAGCTAAAGAAAATCCAGAATATTTAGAAGAAGCTAAAAAGTATTTTGAAAGATGCCTTGAGCTAAACCCTAACGAACCTGATGGAGATGTTCTTTTAAGATGGGTTTACTCTGATTTAGGAAATAGAAAACTAGATGAAGAGAAAAATGATGAAGCTTTTGAGTATTTCCAAAAAGCTAGAGATTTAGCAAAGGATACAGATGATATTATAGCCACTGAATCAGAATTTGCTTGGGCATATGATTATATAAAAGATTTTGAAAAAGCTTATGAGCATTTACAAACTGCTATTTCTCTAGGAAGAGATGATATTTGGTTACATTCTGAATTAGGGTTCTGTCTAGGTGGAATGAATAAATATGAAGAGTCTATTGTAGAGTTTGAAAAAGCTATTGAGCTTGGTATAGATGATTCTTGGGTATATGCAAAACTTGGAGCTTTGTATAAAGAGTTAGAAAAATATGATAAAGCTTTAGAAAATTATTTAAAAGGTTTAGAGGTAGATCCTGAAGATATCTATATTATTTGTGAATTAGCTTGGTTATATGATAATGTAGAGGAAAACTGTGAAAAGGGATTGGAATATCTAAATAAAGCTCAAGAGTTAGGTAGAGATGATATCTGGATTAACTCTGAATTAGGTTGGGTATATAATCATCTTAGGGATCATAAAAAAGCTCTTTCTTATTTGGAAAAAGCTAAGGAATTAGGTAGAGATGATGAATGGATAGCTTTTGAAATAGGATATTCTCTTGTAAGATTGGATAAAATTGAAGAGGGAATTGAGCAATATAAAAAGGCTATTGAATTAGGGAAAGATGATATTCCTACAAATGGTGAGCTTGGATATTGGCTTGATTATTTAGAAAAATATGAGGACGCTTTTATCTATCTTGAAAAATCTAAAGCTCTTGGAAGAGATGATTTTTGGATAAATTCAGAGATGGGATTCTGCTTAAATAGATTAGGAAGATATGATGAAGCTGTACTTTTTTTAGAAAGAGCAATAGAGTTAGAGAAAACTAATGAATGGGTATTCTCTGAACTTGCATTCTCTTTAAAGAGTTTAAATAGATATGAAGAGGCTTTGGAATATTTTGGAAAATCTGAAGAATTAGGCAGAAATGATGAGTGGTTAAATTCTCAAATAGCTGAGTGTTTAGAAGATCTTGGAAAAGTAGATGAGGCTATTGAAAAACTTAAAGCTTTTGTTGTTACAGAGAATGGAAATAGTGTTCCAATTAATTCACAAATAGCTTACCTTTACGGAAAATTAAATAATCCAGAAGAGGCATTGAAATATCTTTATGAGGCTGAAAAACTTGGAAGAAATGATATTTGGCTATATTCTGAAATTGGTTGGAATTTAAGTGGACAGCCAGAAAAATATGAAGAGGCTTTGGAATATTTTGAAAAAGCTGTTGCTCTTGGTAGAGAAGATGATTGGATTAATGGACAGATCGGTTTCTCTTTAGCAAAACTAGGAAGAACTAAGGAGGCTTTAGAGCATTTTGAAAAAGCTAAGTTTATAAATCCAGATAGTGAATGGATCTCTTATCATCTTGGTTCTTGTTATAGAAAACTTGGAGAGATTTCAAAGGCAATAGAAATTTTAAAAATTTCAGCAGAAAAAGGGGAGTATAGAGGTTGGACAGAGTTAGAACTTGCTTGGTGTTACGCCCTTATTGATGAAAAAGAAAAAGCTCAAGAGTATTTGAAAGAGGCTGATTCATATATTGGTGGAGAAATTCTCAACTCACCTGAGCTAAAAAAAGATGTTGAAACAATAAAACAATTGATTTCAACTACAAGTTATCTAGCTTAAACTTATAAAAATAATTACTTACCTATTTATAACTACAAGCAAATATAAAAAATAAAGATTTATCCCAATATCAACTAAAGCCGTAATTCACTGGAGAATACTAGAATCCCTCAGCGAAATGAAGTTAAGAAAATGCAACGTGTTTGAGACGAAGTCGAGTTTTGCATTTTCAACGGAATAAGCCTAGGGATTCTTTATTCTTTAGTATGAAGGCTAGTTGATATTAAAAATATAAGTTTAGGAAAATGATCTTTAAATGATAACCTAGTATTATGAAAATTAAACTTTAAACTAAATAATCTTTTATAGAATTTAGATAGCTAAATAAAGAGATACTTTAAAAAAATATTGACAAAATAATATGATTATGATATTATAATTTTTGTCCGTGGGGATATAGCTCAGTTTGGGAGAGCGACGCACTTGCACTGCGTAGGTCAGCGGTTCGATCCCGCTTATCTCCACCAAAATTAAAAATTATGCCACTCTTAATGGGTGGCTTTTTTATTTCCTAATTAAAAATATAATTTTCATATAAGATGTTCTTAAATCTAAAAAAATAGCTTATTTATTATCACTTTACTAAAACTTGTGGTATAATAATATTAAGAAACAATTTGAAATATGGGAGGAGCTTATGAAAAAACTATATTTTATTTTAATTGGAATCTTATTAATGTTAACAGGTTGTTCAAGTGATGAGGATTATATAAACACTGTGAAAAAAATCACTTTTCCTGATGGTGTAACAGTTGAAAAATTAGTGGATAACAATATCAAAGGTGGAGAAACTTATCTAGTAAATGATAAAAACTTCCTATTTAATGAAGCTGTTCTACTTATGTTGTCCTTCGGTTCAAAAGATGAAATTAATTTTGCTTTAAAACAAGGTGGTTTCACTGTTCCAGAAAAATTTTCAGAGGTTAAATGGGCAGTTGAAGGAGAAACTAAAAATGGAAAAGTTATAGTAGCATCTAATGATAAAATAAAAGTTAGAATAGAAACTGAAAAAAATGGAGATTACATTGAAACTAAAACAAGTGATATTGTAACTTCTGATATTGCTACTAATAAAGTTATTCCTCAAGAGGAACTTGATATTATGCTAGAATTCTATAATTTAGCATTAAAAAATGGTTACACTAACCAAAAAGTTGAAGAAACTAAAGAGCCTGAAGAGAGTGAATATAAACGTTTTGATGAGAAGGCATTTTTGAAAAATGAGTTTGGAGAAAATGTTGTAAAATACTATCCTAGTGGTAGAGTTCAATTTATAAGTGATGGATATATGGAAGTTGAACTTGAAGATAGAAGTAATCTAAAGGAGATAGCTGAAGGGATAGTATGGCTACAAGATAATATAGGAAAGCAATATGTAAATGCTCTTGTTGATTACTCAATAGAGTTAGAATATCAGATTATAGCTGAAAAATTAAATAAGAAAATAACTAATAGTGATAAAGAAAAAATAAAAAAATTAGAAGTTCAAGCTCTAAAAGTATTTGATAAACTTCAAGAAGAAGTAAATAATACAAACGAAGAGGAATAATTGATATATACTGCACCTAAAATCTTAGACAACTAAGATAGAGGGTGCAGTTTTTTTATAATTTATATTTATTTAACTAAAATACTTGTTATAATAAAAAATTTTGATTAAAATATAGATAAGAATATTAAACTAGAAAGGATAAAATAATGGAAAATAGAAAAAGATATAACTCCTTGGATAATTACTTCAAAAATACCTTTGGAGAAAAAATATATAAAGTTTCCCTTGATGGTGGATTTACTTGTCCAAATAGAGATGGAACTCTCAGTACAAAAGGGTGCATATTTTGTAGTGAGAGAGGAAGTGGAGATTTTGCAGGGAGCAGAGGAAAGAGCATAAATGATCAGATTGAGGAGCAATTAAAACTTATTGAAAGAAAGTTTCCAACTGGTAAAGTTATTGCCTATTTTCAAAATTTTACAAATACTTATGGTAATGTAGAATATCTAAGAAAGATATATTATGAAGCTCTCTCACATCCAAGAGTAATAGGGTTAGCTATTGCCACTAGACCAGATTGTTTACAAGATAAAGTAATAGATTTGTTAGATGAGATAAATAAAAAGCATTTTTTATGGGTTGAATTAGGGCTACAAACTATTAATGAAGAGGTGGCAAAAATAATAAATAGACAATATCCACTTTCTACATATATAGAGGCTACTGAAAAATTAAATTCTAAAAATATTAAGTTTGTAACTCATATAATTATAGGTTTACCACATGAAAAAGAGGATGATCCATTGAATACAGCTATATTTTCTGAAAAGTGTGGAACATGGGGAGTGAAAATTCATCTTTTACACATTATAAAAAATACACGTTTAGAGGAATTTTATAACAACAACGAAATAAAAATTCAAAAAAAAGAAGAATATGTGAAAAAAACAGTTAAAATTTTAGAGAATTTGTCGTATAATATAGTTATACATAGATTGACTGGGGATGGAAACAAAGAGACTTTAATATCTCCACTTTGGAGTTTAAATAAAAGAGATGTTTTAAATTCTATTGAAAAGGAGTTAAAGAATCAGAATATATATCAAGGAGATGGACATAAATCATGGGAATAATTATTAAATTAAATGCTATGAAAAATCAGTTAACATCAATAGAAAAGAAAATTGCTGAATATATATTAGAAGATCCTGAAAGAATAAAAAATCTAACAACTTATGAGATAGCTCAAAATTGTGACACAAGTCAAGCATCTATTGTAAGATTTTCTAAAAAGCTAGGATTTTCAGGTTTTCCAGATTTTAAACTTTCTTTAAGTCAAGATATTGGAAATAGAAAAGCTGAATCTCATGTTAATATAATGCACGAAGAGTTAAAATCAACAGATTCTTTTGAGATCATTGGGAAAAAAGTTGCCACTGAAAATATTAGAGCTGTCAATAATACCTATGAGATTACAGATTTTAAAGAGTTGGAAAAAGCTGTACAAGCTATTAATAGTGCAAGAAAGATTATGCTTGCAGGAGTTGGGTTCTCAGGAATAGTTGCAAGAGATCTTTATTTTAAATTGATGGAGCTTGGAAAAGTTGCATCTTTTGAAAATGATAGCCACATGCAATTAAGTTACCTTTCTACTATGAATGAAAATGATATTCTTTTTGTTATCTCTCATAGTGGAAAAACATTAGAACTTTTCAATCTTGCAAAGGTTGCTAAAAATAAAGGGATAAAAATTATAACTTTAACAAGTGTAGCAAACAATCCTATTAGAGAGTTAGGAGATATCAGATTGAGCACTGTTGAGATGAAAAGCGACTTTAGAGCCACAGCTTTATCACCTAGAATATCACAACTTACTGTTGTAGATATGATATATATAAAATTGATGTTAGAAAATGAAAATTTACAAGATTATATTTTCAATGCAATTGAGCTTGTAAAAGATTCAAAGCTTTAATTTAATAGGGCTGACAGTAGTAGATCTACTTAATTAAAATAAAAAAATTAATTTGGAGGAAAAATTATGAGAGTTGTTATCACAGACAAAAATGTTGGAGATTGGGCAGCAGTATATGTAGCTAGAAAAATCAATGAATTTAAACCTACTAAAGAAAGACCATTTGTACTAGGACTACCTACAGGAGGAACTCCATTAGAAATGTACAAAAGACTTATCCAATTAAATAAAGATGGAATTGTTTCTTTTGAAAATGTAGTTACTTTTAATATGGATGAATATGTTGGACTTGCTCCAGACAATGATCAAAGCTATCACCACTATATGTTCTCTAACTTCTTTAATCACATTGACATTCCTAAAGAAAATGTAAATATTCTTAATGGACTTGCTGAAGATTATGAAGCTGAATGCCAAAGATATGAAGATAAAATCAAATCTTATGGAGGAATTCACCTATTCTTAGGAGGAATCGGACCAGATGGACATATTGCTTTCAACGAACCAGGATCTTCTCTATCTTCAAGAACAAGAGATAAAGAACTTACTATGGATACAATAGTTGCAAATGCTAGATTCTTCAATGGAGATATCAATGCAGTTCCTAAATTAGCTCTTACAGTAGGAGTTGGAACAATTCTTGATGCTAAAGAAGTATTAATAATGGTTACTGGATTAAACAAAGCAAGAGCATTACAACATGGAATTGAAGAAGGAGTAAACCACATGTGGACAATTTCAGCTCTTCAACTTCACAGAAAAGGAATAATCGTTTCTGACGAAGCTGCTTGTTCTGAATTAAAAGTTGCTACTTATAGATACTTCAAAGATATGGAAAAAAATAACCTAGATACAGATAAATTACTAGCTGATCTTTATGCTGAAAAAAGATAATAGATAAAATTTAAGAGCTGTTGCAAATAATTTGCACAGCTCTTTTTTTATATTTATATTTTTTTAAAAGAGCTTTCTTCTTTAAGTTTTGGAAGATTTTCTCTCATAATTAAATTATGATTCTCTTTTTTTAGGTTTATTCTTTTATCATTTTTATATGTATATTTTATTTTCTTTCCATTAGTAGTAATATATTCAGCTGCTCCCTCTTTTTTCCCATTAACATATGTATATTTTTCTATATCTCCATTGATATAAAAATACCTAGCCTTTCCTCTCTTAATACCATCAATATAGAAATACTCTTCTATATCTCCATTATTGTAAGTGTATCTAGCTTTTCCATTCTTTATTTTTTTATCGAAACTATATTCCTCTATGTCTCCATTTGAAAAAATATATTTGGCAGAATTTTTTCTAACTCCTTTAACATAAATATATTCTCTATAATCTCCATTGGGATAAATATGTTTTAATAACCCTTCTTTAAGGTTATTTACATAGAAGAACTCTTCCTTAACTCCATTTGAAAAAATTCGTCTAGCTGCACCTTGTTTAATCCCATCATTATTATATGTGTACTCTTCTACATCTCCATTGATATAAGTAAATTTAGCTGCTCCATTTTTAACATTATTAACATATGAAAACTCTTCCATATTTCCATTATCATATTTAATTTTAGAAATCCCATTTTTTATCCCATTATTATAACTGACTTCCTCTATTTTCCCATCATAATATTCTATCCAAGTACCATCCTTTTTTCCAAAGTAATATTTTCCCTCTCCTATAACACTTCCATTTTGTGAATATTCTTTTTTCACTTCAAAATTATTTTTATAAACAATTATACTAATTAAAGAAATAACAATTGCTAACCCTATAAAAATAAATGATTTTAAAGATTTTTTAGACTCTTTTTCTTGTTCTATTTTAATTTCCTTTATTTTATTTTCCTGTTTTGTTTTTTCAACTTCATTTTGAATTTTTTCATTATTATTATGACTAGTACTATATTTTTCTCTTATTGTTTCAATAGCCTCATTTATTCTTTTTAATCTTTCTTCAGATGTTTCTTGAAAATCTTCTGAGTTTTTAAAACCTTGTTGCATTATCAATCACCTATAAAATTTTTTATTTATTTAAAACCTATTATAATGAACTTTTAATAAATTTATATCTTCATCTGTGTACTCTGCTTTTTCTTCATCAGCATATCCTAAAGCTATAAAGCAAAGAACTCTATAATTTTCAGGAAGCCCTACTATTTTTGCAAACAACTCATCAGAAGGTTCATCATTTGGACTAAATCTATCTCTAAGTTGTAGCCAACAACTTCCAAGCCCCATTTCATGTGCTTTCAATTGAATTGTATAAGCTGCTATTGATCCGTCCTCTATCCATGTTCCAGCTTTATTGCAGTCTACAACAACAGCAATTCCAGCTTGAGCAGTTTCTAAAAAGTTAGCTCCTGCTTTTTTTATACCTATTAATTTTTTTACCTCTTTTTCATTTTCAAAAACTATAAACTCACAAGCTCTTGCATTATGTCCAGTAGGTGCAACTATAGCAACTTTTAAAAGCTCATCTATTATCTTTTTTTCTACAGGAATATTCTTATACTTTCTAATACTTCTTCTTGATAAAAAATTCATAATCTCATCTCCCTTAATTTCTGTTTTAACAATATAATTATATCATAAAGAATAAAATATATTAAAATAAATATAAACTACAAGGGGAAGTTTGTTATAAAATTAATAATAAGTAAAAAAGAGGATTAACTAAAGAAATTTATATTTTTAATATTTAAAATCTATGTTATAATTTACATGGATAAATTAAACATTGGAGAGTATAACATGACAAAAAAAAATGAGTATAAAATTTTATCTCTAGCATGTCATGCTGGAAAAATTCTTCTACAAAATGGAGCAGAGGTATATAGAGTTGAAAACTCTGTATGTCAAGTAGCTAAATCCTATGGATTAATTCCACAATGTTTTGCTACTTTAACTTGTATAATTATAACATTGAAAAATTCAGATGGAGAGGTTGTATCATTAGTTGAAAGAGTTAATTCAAGAAATACAAATTTAGATAAAGTCTATCAAGTTCATACTTTATTAAAAAATCTTTCTAAATACAATTATGAAGAGTTGGAAAATAGATTGCTAGAAATTGAACAAGATAAGCCCTACTCTTTCCCTATAAATATTTTTGGAAACTGCTTAGGAGCTGGTTTTTTTACTTTCCTTTTCTCTGGAAATTTTCATGAATTTATAGCAGCTTTTCTTTGTGGTATCTTGGTAGCATTTACCTCTAAAATCACTGATATGCTAAATTTAGGGGTTTTCTTTACTAATCTATTGTGTGGTGCTATATCATCTGGAGCAGCCTGTATTTTCCTACGTTACGGCTTTATAACTGATGTTTCTATTCCAATTATATCTACTCTTATGATTTTAGTTCCTGGAGTAGCATTTATAAACTCTATGAGAGATCTGTTTTCTGGAGATTTAGTTACTGGTTTTTCAAGATTAGGTGAGGTAGTGATGATTGGAACAGCTATAGCTGTTGGTTCTGGAATTGCTTTAAAATTACTTTTAGATCTAGGAGGTGTATAGATGCCTATTGAGAAAATGATTTTTCAAATATTTTCTGCAGTAATTACAACTTTTGGATTTGGATTGATGTTCAATATAAAAAATAAAAACCTCATTCATACAAGTATAGCTGGAGGTTTAAGTTGGGCTATTTATCTTTTGGGGCAAAAATTAGAGTTTCCAGAAGGATTGTCATACTTTATAGCTACTTTTACAATGGCTATTTATTCAGAAATCGTTGCTAGAAAAATTTCTACCCCTGTAACAACTATTCTAATTGCAGCATTGATCCCTTTAGCCCCAGGAGGTGGAATTTATTATACTATGTATAATCTATTAGATAAAAACTACCCTATAGCTATTCAAAAAGGTATACAGACCTTTATAATAGCTGGAGCAATGGCTGTCGGTATCTTTTCTGCTTCTACTTTATTCAAACTCTATGCTGAGATAAAAACAAAGCTTGTAAAAAACAGCTGAGTGGATTGCTCCACTAGCTGTTTTTTACTTTATCTGCAAATTTCTTTCCTACAGTAAATTTAAAAACTTTTTTTGCTGGAATCACAATTCTCTCTTGAGTTTTTGGATTCCCATAATTTCTTTCTTCTCTTTCTTCAATTTCAAATTTACCCCAATCTTTGAAAATTACTTTTCCCTCTTTTTCGAGAGCTTCTTGTAAAGTATCAAAGAAAACTTCGATTCTTTTTTTAGCCTCTCCAATGTTTTTTAGTCTTCCCTCTTTTTTGAAGGAATTAAGATAATTTTTTGTAAATTCCTTTTCTGTCATATAACTTCCTCCTCAAAACTAATTCATATTTTTTATAGTAGTTTTTTTCTATAAAATGTCTTATACTATAAATATAATACATTATTATACCTTATAGTAACATTGTTTTTAACGAGATTAAATTAGATTTTTTTTTCAATAAAATTGAAAAAAATTTCGCATATTTTATAAAGGGGAGAGGTTTGATGTTAAATGGAAAAAATATAAAAATATTGGAACTTTTATTTCAGGAAAAATATAGTATTGATGATTTTGCAAAACTTTTAAACCTCAATCCTAGGACAATAAGATACAATATCGAAGATCTAAATAGAGCATTAGTTAAACATAATCTTAGTGAGATAAAGAAGGATAAAGATCTATTTTATTTAGATAAAAAAGAGATTTTTAAAATAAAAAAACTGATCTCTTCAAATTCAACTTTAACTTCAATTGATAGAAGAGATTACCTTTTGACAAAACTTTTGTTAAAACACGAAATTATCTTAACTCATGAAAGTGATGTTCTAGATGTCACAAGAAGAACTTTAAACTATGATCTACTTGAAGTAAAAAAGTTTTTAAAAGAGTATCAACTTGAAGTTGAGGCTATCCCAGGAAAAGGAGTTAAAATCTATGGAGAACCTCAAATAATAAATAGACTTTTAATAGCATTTTTTACTAAGTTTCTCTCTGCTGGAATAAACTTAAAAACTATTTTTAAAAATATTATTTTCTCTTTAGTTGATGAAAAAAAGCTTGAAGAGATTCTATTAAAAACTAATATTTTATTGGCTAAAATAAAAAAAGAGCCTCAAATATATAGTTTTTATGCTATTATCTCCATAATTATCTTATCTTTTACTCCTAAAGAAAATAAAAGTTTTTCTTATAAATTAAAAAGTCGTGATTTTAAAAATTATCAAGAGATTAAAACCTTCTTTAAAGATGAGTTACAACTTGATCTTTCTGAAGATTATATCTGTATTATTATAGAGATATTAAAGAGCAAATATATGAGTGATTTTGAATTAATTCTTGAAGAGAATATATCATCTTTTTTTGATGAGTTACAGAAAAATATCTTTAAAGATATAGTGATTAAGAGAAGATTAAAAAATAAAATTTTAAATTTAATTAGAATTTCTGATTTTAAATCTAGGTTTAATATATCAGAAAAAAATATTGATGTTTCAGATCTTCCAGAGTATAATCTAAATCTTTTTTTCTATCTTGAATCTCTACTAAAAAAATATTTTAGAAGTTTTGAAAATGAAGATATTATTTTATTAACTAGATTTATTCAAAGTGAAATTAATAAAGAGAGAAAAAACAGCAGAAAAAAAGTTATTATAGTTGATAATACATTAAACCATTTTGCTGGAAAAAAAGTGGGAAGTTTTTTAGAAAAGATCTATAATATTGAGATAATTCAATATATACCTGTTTACAAACTTAGATACTTTTTAAGTCAAGGAATAAAAATAGATTTAATAGTAACTTTAATTAATTTAGAATTTGAAATTACAGATATTCCTGTATATGAGATTGAATTAAAGCAATTTTGGAGAAACTTTAAATTATTAGAAAATGAGTAATATACAAAAGGCTGTACAGATCAACTAATCTGAACAGCCTTTCTCATTATCTATTTAATTCCAACAATTTCATATTTCTTTAAAAGTTCCAATGGATGGTAAGACTCCTTTGCATCTCTAAGTCCTAAATCACCAAAATCATCTTCTCTATTTACAAACTTATAATCTTTAAACTCATTTTGTAAAAACATCATATTTATCATTTGATAACTTCCAATATATTCATTAAGCCCCTTCTCAATATGAACCACTACATATTCATCATCTAGTGCCTCTCCCAATGAGTAAGCTATTACTTTTCCATCAACTTTTAACATTCCACCTTTGACTCCAAGTCTATCAAAGTGATTTAAAATATTGTGGATTCCAATATCTTCATTTCTTAAAACAGGTATAATTTCACAAGATTTATCGTGACACCAATCTCCTTGAAACTCTAAAACCTCTTTTATATTTTCAGAAGTTATCTTCTCATAAGCATAGTCATAAGTTTTCATAAAGTTGTTAACTCTATTTTTCTTTTTAGAGTATTTTCTTCCCTTTAAATAAGCTAAACTCTCTAAAGAGTAAACATAGTCAAAGCTATCCCTTCTCTCCTCTAAAACAAAACTATCTTCAAGATAATTTTTCCATTTTTCAGGTACAAGAATAATTTGAGCTTTTTCATTTAAAAGGTTTCTTATTATCTCTTTAGCATTATCTAAGTACTCCAATGATCTAGGTACAGGCATAAAGTAGTAATATTTACCCTCATATAATCCTCTTACAACTAGAACATTATTCTCTATAGCATAAGTTGCCTTCTCCCCTTGACTCCAAAGATAAAGATTTGTAAAGTTATAATCACAAGTTATAAACTTCCCTTTGGTGAACTCATCAATAATCTCTTTATCGTCAATGGTTAAATTTTTCCATTCCATTTTAATATCTCCTTAGTAAAATATATAATTTGTTCCTCACTATATAATACTAAAAAAAATATACTTTTACTAGCACTTTTTTATTTTGCTAGTTGATAGATAGCCTCAACATAGATTCTAGCAATAGTATCAATCTTATCTATTTCTAGGCACTCATTTTTTTGGTGCATATTATCTACTTGAGATGAAAGAAGAGCTCCAAAAGCAACTCCATTTGTTACCTCTCTAGCGTAAGTTCCTCCACCAATAGCAACTGGCTCAGCTTCAACATCTCCAGTAATATCTTTATAGATATTCATCAATGTAGAAACTAGGAAACTATCTTTAGCAACATATAGAGGAGCTGTGTTTCCAGCAACAACTACATTTACCTTTCCTTCTACTTTTGCTTTTAATGTATCAATAACTTTTTGGTTAGGTACATGAACTGGACATCTCATATCTACACAAATTTCCATAGCTCCATTAGAGATATTCATCTTTCCAATATTTAAAGTAAGTTTACCAGTTTCATGATCTTCAAAGTTTACTCCTAAAGATGTTCCATCATTTTCCATTTTTACATATTCTTTAAAGAAATCTACTATATTTTTTAGATCTTCATTTAATATTTCAGCAGTTCCTAAGAATGCAAATAGTGCACTAACTGCATTGTATCCTTTGTGAGGTCTTGCAGCATGAGAAGATTTTCCTTCAGATGCAACATAGTATTTTCCATCTTTTAATTCAACAGAGATTTTAAACTCTTTTCCTTCATTATAAGCTTCTACTTTAGATAATAGATCTCCAGTAAACTCTTGAGGAATAACAGCTTTTGCCCCATCAGGAACAGAGTTAAAAGCATTTCCACCAGTAAATGTGAAATCTCCTAAGTTTTTATACTCTTGAGTAAATTTAACACGGATAATTCCCTTTTCTGCAAATGTTACTGGGAAGCTAGAATCTGGAGTAAATGCCATAGTTGGTTGAGGCATTTTTAAAGTATTGAAGTAATGTTCCATACATAAGCTTCCAGTTTCTTCATTAGCTCCAATTATCATTCTTACTTTTCTATTTAATTTTACTCCTGAATCCATGATAGCTTTCATAGCATATAAGCAGATCATAGATGGTCCTTTATCGTCAAGAGTTCCTCTTCCAAATATTTTTCCATCAGCTATAACTCCACCATATGGGGGGTATATCCATCCATCTCCTTCAGGTACTACATCTACGTGTCCAAGAATACCTACAACCTCTTCTCCCTCTCCAAATTCAATAGTTCCAGCATAGTTATCAAAGTTTTCAACTTTAAATCCTAATTTAGCTCCTAAATCTAAGAAATATTGTAATGCTGCTGTTGGTCCTTCTCCAAAAGGTTTTCCCTCTTTAGCAGGTTCTTGTACACTTTTTATTTGTACAGCTCCTTGTATTCCTTTTACAATCTCATCTTTGTAAGTTAAAACTTTTTCTTGTAAATTTATCATCATTACCCCCCTATTAAATTAAAACTGTTCTCCAGTTTCCATCTGTATCTTTCTATATTTTTTATAAAAAAATCTTAAATATTCATATTCAAAAGGTGATCCACTACTATAATATCTAAAACTTGTATTTTTTCTCTTATCTATCCCTTGTAGAGCAACTACTCCAGGTTTATCTATATCTACAATATCAGCAGCTTCATAAGGATCCAATGCTCCTAAAGCGTATGTATTTATTCCACTACCTACTGCATCTCTTAAATTACTAGGTCCTAAAAATGGTAAAATAAGGTATGGTCCATCTCCTACACCATAGTGAGCAAGAGTAAGTCCAAAATCTTCATAAGGTTTAGGCATTCCCAATTTTGATGCTACATCAAATAAACCAAACAACCCTAAAGTAGCATTTATAGAGAATCTTCCCCATGCTTTCATAGCTTTTTTAGGCTTTGCCTGTAAGATAGAGTTTCCTGTTGTAGTAAGATTTACACTATTTGCAAAAAAGTTTTTTACTCCTTTTTGAACAAAAGTTGGAGTTATTAAATTATAGGCATCTACAACAGGTAAAAAAACATATTTATCAAAAGTATAGTTAAAATAGTATATTCTTCTATTTAAAGGCTCCCATGGGTCATATACTCCAAAATATTGAGCAATTTCACTTTTAGTTTTTAGATTTTCACTACTATTTTTATTTTCATCTCCAAAAGCAGTTGCACAAAGTAAAGTGAAGATTAAAAGAGTCAGTATTTTTTTTCTAATTTTCATATTTAAATACCCCCTCTTTTAAGAATTTTAACATTACATCTACATTTTCAGAGTAGAACATATTTCCACAATGTCCCCCATATGGATAGATTATAAGTCTATCTTTGAAAGTATTTTCCAAGAATTTGAAATCATTTTCATTTAAGATAAGCTCATCTCTATTTGTTACAGCTACTATCTTATCAGTTGTTTTCAGATAGTTCTCTATCTGTTTAAGAGTTGTAGTTGTAAGCAGCTGATTTAATGTGATATTTCCACCAAATTTCTTTTTATAATATGGATAGGCAAGTCTATTCATATAATCTTCAAAATCAGCAAAGTCTATCTTTTCAAAGTATGGAAACATATTTGTAAATTTACCAACTGGCTCTGTTACATATACTCCCATATTATTTAAAAGATCTGTTACATAGTTCAGATCTATTGATGTCAATCTAAAGGCAAGTCCTATTAGTTGGCTCATATCCTCATTAGAAAGAACATCATTTTCAAATAATTTATAGATAGTTTCCTCTGTTATCTCTGTATATCCACCTTTTAAAGTTGAAGATACTTTACTTATAACACTATCTATTAACATTCCTATTTTTTTAGGATCATCATCTGTATATTTATTTAACTCTTTATCAAGTTTCATAGCTGAAGAATATATATCCACAGCTGGATTTACCATAAAAACTCTTTTAAAGTTAAATGCCTTTTCTATTTCATCTAAATATGAAACAACAGCAGAAGATGTTCCTCCAAGGCTATAACCTACTACATAGAAATCAGATACTTCAATATCATCCTTTACAATATTGTAAGTTTCCTTCATCACTTTGTAGATATCCTTTCCATCTTCTATAATCATTCCTGGCATCTTATTTGTAGAAGCATTAACAATAAAGTTAGAGTGCATAGGTGAAGTTATAGAGATTACATGGAATCCTGCATCATAAAAAATTCTTTGAAACAATATCATTCTTGTAGCATGATAGTCTGATCCTGTACCAGCTAAAAGAAAAATAAGTGGAGCTTTCTCCTTTTGGTGAACTAAAGAAAACTCAAATTTGCCATTATACCATAAATTTTCAGGTGGCTCCTTGCTATTAGGTAGTTTTACTTTATACACCTTTGTGGGGACAGCTTCACTTACTCCATCTGTCATAAGAGTAGAACTTCCTAATATAGTTGCCATATATGGATTTTTAAATGGATATTTATACTCTCCAAATAGGTTGGAAAATACAAGTATTAATAGTGCTCCTATTATCTTTTTCATTTTTTCCTCCAAACAACATATAATAGTTATTCTACTTCAATTGTTAAAATTTTTCAATAGTTTAGTAGATTTCATATCCAGCTTCTTTGATTTTTACAATAACATTATTTCTATGTTCAATGTCACTGCATTCAATTACAAGGGTAATCTCTTGCATATTAATTCCTAAATCTATATTATACATGCTTTGAGTTATAAATAAAATGTTAGCTCTATTTTTTGTAATAAGTTTTAGAAGTTTTTCTGTTTCTCCAAATCTATCATGAACCTTAACTTTAAATTCAAATCTTCTTCCCTCGTTGATAAGAGCTCTGTTTAAAACTCTCTCAATAAGGTTTACATCTATATTACCACCAGAAACAACAGCACAAACTTTTTTTCCTACACATTTAACTTTTCCAGCAAGAATAGCAGCTAGAGGAGTAGCTCCTGCACCTTCAGCAACAACTTTACTTTTTTCCATAAGGAATAGTATAGCTCTAGCAATCTCATCTTCACTTACTGTAATAACTTCATCTACATATTTTCTTACAAGTTCAAGAGTTTTACAACCAACTTTTTTAACAGCAATACCATCAGCTATTGTAGGTTGAGCACAAACTTCACAACACTCTCCACGTTTTAAAGCCTCTGTCATTGAAGCTGCATTTTCAGATTCAACACCTATTACTTTTATCTTAGGATTTATTGATTTAACAGCAGTTGCTATTCCAGCAAGAATTCCTCCTCCACCGATAGGTACTAAAACTGCATCAAGATCTGCTGCATCTTCTAATATTTCAAGACCTATTGTTCCTTGTCCAGCTATTACATACTCATCATCAAATGGATGTAAAAATACTGCTCCAGTAGCTTTTTGAATTTCACAAGCTTTAGCAAAAGCATCATCATAAACAGTACCACAAAGTACTACTTCTGCTCCATATCCTCTTGTAGCTGCTATCTTAGCTATTGGTGCTGTTTCAGGCATAACTATTGTAGATTTTATACCTTGAGCAGTAGCTCCTAAAGCTATACCTTGAGCATGGTTTCCAGCTGATGAGGCAATAACTCCTCTTGCCTTTTCCTCTTCTGTTAAATTGGCTATTCTGTTTAAAGCCCCTCTTAATTTGAAAGAACCTGTCTTTTGTAGATTTTCAAGTTTAAATAAAACTTTTCCTCCAGTCATTTTTTCTAGTGTAGGACACTCAATTAAAGGTGTTCTTTTAATTGAACTTTCAATCGTGGTTTTTGCTTTTTTTATAGTTTCTAGTGTAACTGCCATTTTGATTCCCCCTTAGTAATGTAAAATATTCATACAAGTTATCTATCTTCATTATAAAACTTTTCTTACTTATTTTCAACATTTTTATTATTTTTCTATCAAAAGTAATAAAAAAAGAGCAATTTATTTTATAATTTATATTCTATAAACTCTGTAATAACTTCATACTCATTTTCTTTTCCCAATCTCTCTAAAAGATTTTCAATAATAGCTTTATAGTTAGCAAGTTGCTCCTCGTTTATCTCTCCAGTTTTATAATCAACTATATAAACACAACCCTTTTCTCCTTCTCTTGCCTCTTTTATCATCAATCTATCTATTCTAAAAGTTTCATCCTCTGTATAGATCTCATATTCAGGATAGATTTTATCCCACTCTTTAGAGAAGATCTCTTTTTTCTTATTTAAAATATACTCAATATTTTTTTCAGATAGAATTTCAGCTATCCCCTTTTCTCCTAAGTTTGATGCAAACTTAGCAAAAGTCAATTTTTTAGCTCTTTCAATCTCTTCAGAAGTTGCATAGATCAAATTCTCAAGGAAATAGTGAACAACTGTCCCCTTCAATCTTTTAATTTCATTTTGAAGAGAGTGAGAATATATTTTCTCTCTATCTTTAAATATGCTCTCTTCTCCCTTTGGATATGATGCCTCAGGAGTGGAAAGATTAAGTTCAAAAGTTTCCCTCTTATCATTTTTATCTTTAGATTGAACTTCAGTAAAAATTATATCCTTATCTCTAAACTCTTTTTCACAATTAATTATATCTAAATTGTAATTATTTTCATCTTTAGTAGAGTTCTTATCATATTTTTCAAGAGCTATATAGATATTATTTTTAGGTCTTGTCAAAGCAACATAGAGATTATTTATCTCCTCATGCTCCTCTTTTATTCTGTTCTCCTCTAAATATCCAAACTCACTTGATAAAATTTTTAAAATATAGTTAAATTTGGTATTTGTTAATAGAAACTCTTTTGCCTCTTCATATTTGTTATCCATTATAAAATAAAAAATTACTTTAGGTATATTGTTTTGACTTGTTTTAGGATTATAGTAATAGAAAAGTGTATCAAACTCAAGTCCTTTAGATTTATGGATAGTCATCAGATTTACACTATTTTCATCTTTCAATACTATTTTCTTAAACTTTGAACTATTTTTTTGATCTTCAAACTCACTTAAAAACTCATCAAAATATCTATAACTTTTAATAATCTTATAGAAAGAGTACAGATTTGAAATATCTCCCTTACTAGAAAATCTCTCTGTAACTCCCAATTTTTGAAGAATATCATAAGTCAAAAAATATGTCTCTCCATCATTAGCATTATATTTATCTTTAAGTTCTTTGACTATCTCCAAAACTTCTCTCTCTTCATCATTTAAATTTATCTCTGAAGAGTAATCTAACAACCAATTTTCTATATCTTCTCTCTCTTTAACTAGATGTTTTAAAGAATCAGCAGAGATATTCACAAGATCACAACGTAAAAAATTAAGTAGAGATAGGTAATCATTTTTCACTAGATATTTTATCAAATAATATATCCCTTTGATTCCTCTACTTTCAATTACATTGACATTTGAATCAACAACAAATGGGATATTTGCCTCAATTAATTTCTTTTCTATCAAATCTAACTCTTTATTCTGTCTAGCTAAAATTCCTATTCCCTCATAAACTCCATTGAAGTCAAGTTGAATTTTTTCTATTATCTTATCAATAACACTTATATTTTCTTTTTCTTCCTTATCTTCTAAATCTTCTAATAAATCCTTAGTCAAAATTTCAATATGTCCTTTTTGGTTTTGATTTTTAGGATTTACCTCTAGAAATTCCCACTTTTTACTACTCTCTTCACTTTTTTCAGATAGAGTTTTAAAAAATTTATTATAGAACATAACTACATTCTCTTCACTTCTATAACAAGTATTTAGATTTTCAACTTCTCCATCTATTATCTTTTCAAGATTTTCAAAGAGGTTTTTCTCTCCACCTCTCCAACCATAGATACTCTGTTTTTCATCTCCTACACATATTACATTTTCGCTTTTATCTATAATATCCTTTAAAATTTTCCATTGTAATATACTTGTATCTTGGAACTCATCTATAAATATAGTTTTTATCTTTCCATCAATAATATCAAAAAAATCATCAGTAACTCCATTTTCATCAACAAAATTTAGATTTTTATCTCTAATATATTTAAATGTGTAGTTACTTATATCTGAAAATGTAAATCTTTGCTCTTTGAATTTTATCTCATCATAAATTTCATAGATTCTATTAATAACTTGAAGGAGTTTCTCTTCATATGGGATAATTTTTTCATTAAACAGAGTTTTAGCAAGATTTAATCTTAACTCCTCTTGTAGATAATTAAGATCATCTACTCTTTTATTTTTTTTAGTTATCTTTCTTCCATCCCAAATATTTCCTTCTAATAACTCTTTAAACTTATCTAATAAAAACTTTTCTTTTTTCAACTCACTTTCTAATAGAAAATAAGATTTAGCTCTTTTAGCAATAAAAGCTTCTATTGGCTCTTTCTTTTCAGTTGCCACAGATCCAACTATTTCTAAAAGATTCTCCATAATATTAAAGTTGCTTTTTACTTGAAAAGGCTTTCTTTTTATATTTAATTTATCACCTAAAACTATTATTTTCCATCTATGGCTTAAAAGTTTATCTATTAAATCAATATAATTATCTATATCTCTTTCTGTATTATCTTTTAAAAACTCTTTAAACTTTGCAAAATCCTCTTTAATAGTAAAAAGTTTATCCAATATTTTAAAAATAGTTTTTTTATTTTCTTCCTCATCAATAATCTCATAAGAGTATATTTTTAAATATGGAGCAATAGCCTTTTTAAAAATTAGATTAGTAAAGGCATCTATTGTGTATATTCTAAGTTTATCTCTATTTTGAACAACCTCTTCATAGATTTTCTCAATCTTACTTTGATTAAAATCTATCTCAGGGTAAAGTTTTAAAATATTTTCCCTTAACTCCTTTGCCTCTTTTCCATTCTCCTTTAATTGCTTTAAAAATTTCAGTATTCTATCTTTTATCTCAGCAGTTGCTTTTTTAGTAAAAGTCATTACTAAAATATCTTTAAAATCATTTCCACAACAAAGAGAGGCTACATATTCAAGGGATAATCTATATGTTTTTCCTGTTCCTGCACTTGCTTTTAATATCAATCTATTTTTCATAAATCCCTCTTCTTTCCACAAATATCAATATACTCACAAATATTCCCATTAATTTCACAAACATTTTTTTTCTCACTTCTAATATAAAAAGGATTATCTATAAACTCTAAAATATTTTCTTTTAACTCCTCTTTAGTCAACTCTATCTTTTCAGCTATCTTTATTTCACCTTTTATAACATTAAAAATAGATTTCTCTGCTCTAGTTTCATCTCCAAATAAGATAATAGAATAATAATCTAATTGTGTCTCTTTAGAGCCACCAGTTTTATAGTCTATAATCTCATTTCCAATGTCACTTTCTATTACTAAATCTGCCTTTCCTCTTAAATAAACATCAATTTTATCTTGAATAAAAGGTGTGTTTTTCCCTGCATCTTTCTCCCCTTGAAATCTTCTTATACTTATATTTTTATATTTTGATGCTAATTTTTTAAAGAAGATCTCAATATTTTCACTTAATAGTGGGATAAGAATCTCTTGAAGATACATATCCATCTGCACTAGAATTTTAGATCTATTATTTTTTATCTCTCTATTTATAGCCTCAACTATTATCTCTCTATCTATTTCATAAATTCCCTTAGATAGAACATCCTTCCAAATATCTCTAACTATATTTTCTAAAATTTTATGTACCATTGTTCCTAAAAATTGTTTATTTAGATAATCAACCTCTGAATCTTTTTCTGGAATCAATTGAGCCAATTTTTGAAAATAAAATTTTAATGGACATTTTACAAGGTTATCATAGTCATAAGCTCCTATATTCAATCTATTATCTTTAAAATCGTTTTCCTCTTTAGAAAACTCCCCTTTTTTAAACTCTAAGTTTCCTATAAGAGAGCTTGGAATAGATTTTTTTAATATCTCAATACTTTTATTAAGTTCAATAGGAGCACTGTTGATTTTCAGATCATATTTTATACATAGCTCATCTATAAATGGAGATATATCAATTCCCTTATCTTCGTTCTTTTTAGTGAAGATAACACTATTTTTATTTGTAAATAACATTTGGAAAAATCTATATTTTTTAACTTCTCTTTTTTCCTCTTTAGTTGTAAGATTTAGCTCTTTTCTCTGCTTTTCAGTAAAAATAAGATTATCTTTGATATTTCCAGGCATCAAATCACTTGTAATATCTATAAAAAAGTTTGTTTTACTAAATCTTCCTTGATCTCTAAATAGATGTTTTGTTTCATTGGCATAGAGAGCAGATTCAATATTTTTTATAATAACTCTTTCAGAATCAACTTTCTCATTAGAAGTTACTACAATATCCTTCATATATTGAATAGTCAGCTTTAAAAGAGCTATACCTAAGTTACCATCAAAATATGATTTAAAACTTTTATGTATACTCATATTTTCATTCTCTTTCATTATTCCAAAGATTTCAAAGAATTTTTCAAAAACATCTCCATACTCTTTTTGGATAAATTTTTCAAGAGATATCTCATTTTTAAAGTAGTTATATAACTCATCTACACTTTTTAATTTTAAGATACTACTAAAATCTTTGAATATCTTTTCTAATTTTTTTGTAAATCCAATATCCTCACCAATAAGATATTGAACCTCATTGCTATGTAAAATATCCAAAGAGATATATTGATAGAAATTTGATGAGATTCTCTTTATCAATCTTATATCATCTTCAGTTAGAGAATAATACTCTTTAAAGGCTCTATTTTCAAAGGCTTTTTCAAATTCTAAAAGATTATATGTTTCTCCTAACTTTTCTTCCATATTCAATAAAAGATTTAATTGAACATTTAAAAAAGCATATAACTTTGTATCATTCATTGTCACAGCTTGAGATTTTCCAAAATAAAATGGAAATAGATTGAAAAATTCATTGTTTTCAGGAGCAGGGGAATAGAATTCTCCCTTTTTAGCTTTCTCTTTAAGAAGATATATAAGACTCATGCTCTCTTCTAATTCATCTTTAGATTGATATATAAATATATTACTTGGGGAAGTTTCTGGTAAAATAGTTTCTTTAAATTTTAAATTTTCCTCATCAAAACTACCTTTCTCCATTTGTAGAGCTATCTCCACTTCTTTTTCTTCTCCTAAATCCACAATTATATCTCTATACACCTTTTCAAACTCAACAATATCCACAAAAATTATCTTGCTAAATCTATCAAAAAAATCTTTCTTATAATATTGTAAATCTTCAATCCAATCACTAGGGATATAATTATATTTTTCCAAAAGCTGATCAAAAGACTCTTTTATCTTTTCAAAGTGTAAAAAATATCTTTCTTGCCAGTTTTGTACATTCTCCACTTTATCAACTTTATTAATTTTTATCTCTCTATAATACTCAAAAAAATCATTGGCAAAATCAATAACATCATAGTATGATTTTATCCCTAACTCCTCTTTTATATCCTTTGGAAGTGATGTATAAAAGGCTAAAATTCTCTTAGCTTCTTTTAATACTATTTTATCTGTATAAAAAATCTGCTCTTTTAACTCATTAAAGGTTAAAAGAGTAGGTTGCTCGCTGAAAAAATTCCATCTCATCTTTTTAGAAAAGATAGATTTCATTCTATTGTCACTAAAAATATATAGATAATCTTTTTGTATATTTTTTTTACCTGAATATTCAACTATAAAACTTGTTCCATATCCTATATATCTAAAATTTATCAAGGTTACCTCCTAAAATGAAAGATCTGATACTGACTAAGATTAATTTATTTTAGATTTTCTCAAACTTTTTTATCTTTAAAAACAAGTTTATTTCTACTAAATAAACTTAATCTTGTATCGAAACTGCTTTATCTCATTATAACATTTTTTTATGTAAAAAATTAGAGTAATCTTTTAAAATAAACAAAAAAATGGTGCTATAAACCACCAATCAGTTTATAGCACCAATTACTTAATTATCTATATAGAACACCTATATCTTTTCTACAATATTTACCTGTAAAGTCTATTTTTTCAGCATCTGCATAAGCTTTAGCTCTAGCATCTTCAAGGTTGTCTCCAACTGCTACAACATTAAGAACTCTTCCTCCACTTGTTAGAAGTTTTCCATCTTCAGCTTTTGCTCCAGCAACAAATACCATATTGTCAACTTTATCAATTCCAGTTATCTCATAACCTTTATTGTAAGCTTCTGGATATCCTCCTGATGCTAATACAACACAACAAGCTGACTTGTTACTCCATTTAACATCTGCATTAGCTAAATCACCTTTTAAACCACTTTCAAGTAGTTCAATAAAGTCTGATTCAAGAAGAGGTAATACAACTTGAGTTTCAGGATCTCCCATTCTCATATTATATTCAAGAAGATAAACTCCTCTATCTGTAATCATAAGTCCAAAGAAGATAACACCAGCGAAGTTCATTCCTTCAGCTTTGATTCCTTCTAATGTAGGATTCATAATTCCATTTATAAAGGCATCATAAACCTCTTTAGTTACATAAGGGTTAGGAGCTATTGTCCCCATTCCTCCTGTATTAAGTCCAGTTTCTTTCTCTCCTATTTTTTTGTGATCTTTAGCAGAGATAAATGGAAGTATAACTTTAGAATCTGTTACTGATAGTATAGAAGCTTCTACTCCATCAAGGAACTCTTCAACAACTATCTTTTCTCCAGCAGCACTGAATACTTTATCTACCATTATTTCATCAACAGCTTTTAAAGCTTCTTCTAAGTTTTGGCAGATTAAAACTCCTTTTCCTGCTGCAAGTCCACTAGCTTTTACAACTAATGGAAATTCACAAGTTTTTATATATTCTTTAGCTTTATCTACTTCAGTAAATACTTCGTAAGCAGCTGTTTTAACTCCATATTTTTTCATAAAGTCTTTAGCATAAGCTTTTGATCCTTCAAGTAGAGCAGCTTTTTTATCTGGTCCAAATATTTTTAAACCTTTTTCTTGGAATCTATCAACTATACCATCTACTAGAAGTTCTTCACTTCCAACGATTGTTAAATCTATTTTTTCTTTTAATGCAAACTCTAAAAGTTCATCTATCCCTTTTATATTTACATTTTCACCTTTAGGAAGCATTGCTGTTCCACCATTTCCAGGTGCACAAAATACTTTTTCTACTTTCTCATTTTGACTTACTTTCCAGCAGATAGCATGTTCTCTTCCACCACTACCAACTACCAATATTTTCATATCTCAATATCTCCCCTTTATTTAATATTAGTGTTTGAAATGTCTCATTCCTGTGAATACCATTGAGATTCCATGTTCGTTACAAGCATCAATAGATTCTTTATCTCTAATAGATCCACCTGGTTGAATTATAGCTTTAATTCCAGCTTTAGCACAAGTATCTACAACATCTCTAAATGGGAAGAATGCGTCAGAAGCAAGGATAGCTCCTTCTATTCTTTCTCCAGCTCTTTCAATAGCTTGTTGAGTTGGCCATATTCTGTTTGTTTCTCCATTTCCAATTCCTACAGCCATTTTATCTTTTACTACTACAATAGCATTTGATTTAACATGTTTTACTATTTTCATTCCGAAAATTAAGTTTTCCATCTCTTCAGCAGTAGGAGCTTTTTCAGTTACTGCTTCATAATTAGTTGAGAAGCTTAAATCTTCATCTTGAACTAAAAGTCCTCCATCAACTTTAACCATATTGATCTTATCTTGTGGAGTGTGGTGACATTTAATAACTCTTAGGTTTTTCTTAGTTTTTAAAACTTCTAGTGCTTCTGGTGTGAAATCAGGAGCGATAACTATTTCTAGGAATATTTTAACCATTTCTTTAGCAGTTGCTTCATCAACAGTTTTATTTAATGCTACTATTCCTCCAAATATAGATACTGGGTCGCATTCATAAGCTTTAACATATGCATCATATACATTGTCAGCTATAGCAGCTCCACATGGAGTTGAGTGTTTAAGTCCACAACAAGCTGGTTCTGTAAATTCGCATACAGTTCTCCAAGCTACATCCATATCTCTTAAGTTGTTGAAAGAAAGTTCTTTTCCATTTAGTTGTTCGAAATCTTTCATAGCTCCAGTATCTGTAGTTGATACATAGTAAGCAGCTTTTTGATGAGGGTTTTCTCCATATCTTAAATCCATTACTTTTTCATAAGATGCATTTAAGTATTTAGGCATTTCATCTCCTAATAGGAATTGAGAAATAGCTGCATCATAAGCAGAAGTTAAGTTAAATACTTTTCCTGCAAGTCTTTTTCTAGTTTCAAAAGTAACTTCTCCAGCTTCCATCTCTTTCATAACTGTTTCATAGTCAGCAGTATCACTGATTACTACTACATCTTTGAAAGATTTAGCAGCAGATCTTAACATTGTAGGTCCTCCAATATCAATAAACTCTACTTTTTCTTCAAATGTAAGATCTTCATTTACTTTTTTAAAGAATGGATATAGGTTAACTACTACCATATCAATAGTAGATATTCCTCTTTCTTTAATAGTTGCCATATGCTCAGCATTATCTCTTATAGCAAGGATTCCTCCGTGAATTACTGGATGTAAAGTTTTTACTCTACCATCTAACATTTCAGGTGCTCCAGTTACTTCAGCAACTTCTATAACAGGCACTCCATTTTCTTTAAGATGTTTATATGTTCCTCCAGTTGAAATTATTTCTACTCCATGTTTTACTAAGAAATTAGCAAAATCTAATACACCATTTTTATCAAAAACTGATATTAATGCTCTTTTCATAAAAAACTATCTCCTTTATTGTCTTTCAGATATTATTTTAGCTATTGAATTTGGTAGAAGTTTATGCTCCTCTACAAGAACTCTCTTTTGTAGTACTTCAGGAGTGTCCCCTTCTAATACTGGTACTTTTACTTGTAAAATTATCTCTCCACTGTCCACTCCAGTATCTACATAGTGAACTGTGCAACCACTTTCCTTTTCTCCTGCTGCAAGAACTGCTTCATGTACTTTTATACCATACATTCCAGGACCACCAAATTTTGGAAGTAGTGAAGGGTGAATATTAATTATTCTACCCTTCCATTTATTTACAAACTCCTCATCAATTATAGAAAGGAATCCAGCTAGAACTATAAGTTCTACTCCCTTTGTAGAAAGTACCTTATCTATCTCTTTACAAAGTTCTTTTTTATAGACTTTTCTATCTATTACACAACTTTCTATTCCTGCTTCTGCTGCTCTTTCCACTCCATAACATGGTCTATCTCCAATAACACAAACTATCTCGCAGTTAAGTTCTCCACTTTTACTTTTATCTATTATAGATTGAAGATTACTTCCTCCACCTGATACCATTACTGCTATCTTAAACATAAACCTTTATCTCCCTTTTGAACATATCCTATTTCATATGCTTCTTCTCCATGTTTTGCAAGTTCAGCTATAACTCCATCTTTATCTTCAGGAGCTACTACAAGTACAAATCCAACTCCCATGTTGAATGTTCCGTACATTTCATCTTCAGCAATTCCACCTTCTTTTTGGATATATTTGAAGATATCAAGTACTCTTACTTTATCTTTAAATACTACTGGTTGATGTCCTTCACTTATTGTTCTTGGTAAGTTTTCAGGAAGTCCTCCACCTGTTATATGAGCCATTCCTTTAACATTGAATTTTTCAAGAACTGACATTACAGCTTTAACATAAATTTTTGTTGGTGTTAATAGTGTTTCACTAATAGGTTTTCCATTATATTCTTTTGTATAGTCAGTAATAACTTTTCTTACTAATGAGAATCCATTGCTGTGAACTCCTGAAGATGGGATAGCTATAAGGATATCTCCTTCAGTTGTAGTGCTTCCATTTACTATTTTAGATTTTTCAACTGCTCCTACACAGAATCCAGCTATATCATAATCTCCTACTTTATAGAATCCAGGCATTTCAGCAGTTTCTCCACCGATTAAAGCAGCTCCTGCTTGATAACATCCTTCTGCAACTCCTGAAACTAATTCAGCAGCTACTTCTGCATCTAATTTTCCACAAGCTAAATAGTCAAGGAAAAATATTGGTTGTGCTCCGTGGCATAGTACGTCATTTACACACATTGCTACTGCGTCAATTCCTACTGTATCATATTTTTTTGAAGTAAGAGCTACTTCTAATTTTGTTCCTACTCCGTCAGTTCCTGATACTAAAACAGGGTTTTCATATTTTCCTAATTCATACATAGCACCAAAACTTCCAAGTCCATTTAATACATGGTTATTTTGAGTTTTTGCTACTGCCTTTTTCATTAATTCTACTGCTCTGTATCCTTCTTCTTTATCTACTCCAGCTTCTTTATAAGAAATTGCCATTTTCTTCCTCCCAAACGAATTTTTTTAGTTACTATCTTAATTTTACAATTTTTTTATACAATATACAAATATTTCTAACTTTTGTTTAAATTAATTTTTTATTCCTCTTCAGCAGGTGTACTCATTGGATATACTCCATTGAAACATCCTACACAGAAGTTATTACTCTTTAGAGATGTTAACATATTATCTAATGATAGATAATCTAATGTGTCTGCATTTATCTCTTGTCTTATCTCTTCAACAGACATTCTAGCTGCAATAAGTTCTTTTCTATGAGCAATATCTACTCCATAGAAACAAGGGTGCATAACTGCTGGAGATGCTGATCTAAAGTGAACTTCTTTTGCTCCAGCTCTTCTTATAATTTCAATAAGAATTTTACTTGTAGTTCCTCTTACTAGAGAGTCATCTACTACTACAACTCTTTTTCCTTCAAGTTGAATTCTTAATGGGTTAAGTTTTACCATTACAGCTTGTTCTCTTAAGCTTTGAACAGGTTTAATAAATGTTCTAGCTATATATTTATTTTTAATAAGTCCCATAGCATAAGGGATTCCACTTTCTTCTGCATATCCAATAGCTGCTGGTACTCCTGAATCAGGAACTCCAATTACTATATCAGCTTCTACTTTACATTGTTTTGCTAATAATTTTCCAGCTTCAACTCTAGCTTGATATACATTGATACCATCTATTGTACTATCAGGTCTTGCAAAATAGATGTGTTCAAATGAGCAAGGAGCTATATTTTTATTTTCAGCAAATTTGATAGATTTAATTCCATTATCATCAATAATTACCATCTCTCCAGCTTCAACATCTCTTACAATGTGTCCTCCGATAGCATCTATTGCACATGATTCAGAAGCTAAGAAATAATCTCCAGCTTCATTTGTTCCAATACATAGAGGTCTAATTCCATATGGATCTCTTATTCCTATAAGTTTTTTATCTGCTAACATTACAAAGGCATAAGCACCTTTTACTGCTGAAACTGCTGCTTTTATAGCTTCTTCTAAACCATCAGCAGCTTTTCTAGCTATCATTTTAATAACTACTTCAGAGTCAGATGTTGAAGTAAATGTAGCTCCTCCATCTTCTAAAAGTTCTCTAATTACCTTACTGTTTGTTAAATTTCCATTGTGAGCAACTGCTATTTGTCCTAATTTAAATCTACTTTCTATAGGTTGTGCATTCTCTATTTTATTATCTTTGAAAGAAGAGTATCTCACATGAGCAATAGCTGCATTTCCTTGTAATTGATTTAATATTTCCTCTGTAAATACATCAGCTGTAAGTCCCATTCCCTTGTAACTAGAAAGTTTTCCATCATTTAAAACTGTAATTCCTGCACTTTCTTGTCCTCTATGTTGTAGAGCATACATTGCATAGTAACACATTTGTGAAACTTCTTTATTTTCTTTACAGTAAATTCCGAATACTCCACATTCCTCTTCCATCTTGTCTTTAGCTAACATCTCTTCAGTACAAATCATTTTATTTCTTACTCCTCCGATTTTTATATCTAAGCTTTAAATTTAGTCTAAATATATTAAATTTTCATACAAACAAACCCATTAAATCTATTCTTATAGATCTACTCCACCTTCGTTATCAGCTATAAATTTAGCTTTCATATCTTTTCTAAATTGAACAAGTTTTGCTTTTAATTCTGGTGATTTTAAAGATAACATTTGTACTGCTAACATTCCAGCATTATATGAGTTATTTACTCCAACTGTTGCTACTGGTATAGATTTAGGCATTTGTACTATTGATAATAATGCATCCATTCCATCAAAAGCAGCTTCAATAGGTACTCCAATTACAGGAAGTACAGTTTTAGAAGCTATAACACCTGGAAGATGTGCAGCAAGTCCTGCTCCTGCTATTATTACTTCATATCCTGTATTTTCTAACATTTCCAATGTTTCTTCTAATTTTTCTGGAACTCTGTGTGCTGAAAGAACATGTGCAGAATACTCAATTCCAAACTCTTTCAAACAGTTTGCAGCTCCTCTCATTTTTTCTGTATCTGATTTACTTCCAAAGATTATAGCAACTTTCATCTGATATTTTCTCCTCCAAAATATAATTAAATAAATTTTATATATCTGTATAGAGGGTTGTCTCCTCTATACAGATAATTTTATTAGATACTATTTAAAATATTTAACTCCATTTTCAAAGATTTTTTGATCTTTATTTCCAATTATATTTTTAAATACATTGTTTCCACATCTTTCTGAATGTCCCATCTTACCAAATACTTTTCCATCTGGTGAAGTGATTCCTTCAATTGCACAAGTAGATCCATTAGGGTTGAATCTAAATTCATTTGTAGGAACTCCTTCTAGGTTTACATATTGAGTAGCAACTTGTCCATTTTCAAATAGTTTTTTGATTACTTCATCATTAGCAAAGAATCTTCCTTCTCCGTGTGATACAGCGATTTCAAATTCTGATCCAACTTCTACACCTGCTAACCATGGTGATTTATTAGAAGTAACTTTAGTTTTAACCATTTGAGATACGTGTCTACCTATTTTGTTAAATGTTAATGTAGGTGAGTTTTCAGTAACTTTTCCAATTTCTCCATAAGGTAGAAGTCCTGATTTTATTAGAGCTTGGAATCCATTACAGATACCAAGGATAAGTCCATCTCTTTCTAAGAATTTAGAGATAGCTTCTGCAATCTTAGGGTTAGTAAGTACAGTAGCGATGAATTTACCTGATCCATCTGGCTCATCTCCTGAACTGAATCCTCCTGGGAACATTAAGATTTGTGAATTATTGATCTCTTTTACCATTTTTTCTATTGAGTCATTGATATACTCTTGAGTGATATTTCTAAATGGAAGAATATTTGCTTCTGCTCCAGCTTTTTCAAATACTCTTGCTGAGTCATACTCACAGTTAGTTCCTGGGAATGCAGGTACTAAAACTCTTGGTTTAGCTATTTTATTTTTGCAAACTATGATCTCTTTCTTTTCATAAGGTGTCCAGATGTAGTTTTCAACTTTTTCTATTGTTTTATGAGGGAATACTGGGAATAATTTATCTAACCAAACTTTTTCTCCCTCTGTCATATCTATCTCTTTATCTCCAACTACAACTTTGTATTCAGCTATTGTTTCCCCTAATAGTTCAACATTTTTTCCACAAAGTTCTTTAGTAGTTTCAACTACAAATGTTCCATATCCTAGTTTAAATAGATCTTCTCCTAAATCTGCTATCTTAGCTCCAACTCTGTTTCCTAGAGTCATTTTACTTACTGCTTCAGCTATTCCTCCATTTTTAAGAGTCATTGCAGATATGATAGTTCCATTTACTATATTTTCATGTACTAATTCAAAGTTTTCTTTTAATTCTTCAATATTAGGCATATAGTTGTCTAACATATGGTGTTTTACTAAGTATAATTTATGTCCAGCTTCTTTAAATTCTGGAGAAATTACTACACTTGCTTTTACTGGTGCAACAGCAAAAGAGATTAGTGTAGGTGGAACGTGAATATCATTAAATGTTCCACTCATAGAGTCTTTTCCTCCAATTGCTGGGATTCCGAATCCTCTTTGAGCTTCAATAGTTCCTAATAGAGCTGAGAAAGGTTTTCCCCAGTTTAAAGGGTTTTGTCCAAGTTTTTGGAAGTATTCTTGGAATGAAAGTCTTACTCTCTTATAATCTCCACCAACAGAAACTAATTTAGCTAGTGATTCAACTACTGCATAAGCTCCTCCATGGAATTGTGACCAAGAAGAAAGTACTGGATTATATCCCCAAGTGATAGCAGAAGCTGTATCTGTTTCTCCTTTTAATAGAGGTATTTTTTGAACACTTACATCAGTTGGAGTCATTTGATATTTTCCTCCAAATGGCATTAATACTGTTGTTGCTCCAATTGTAGCGTCAAATATCTCCATTAATCCTTTTTGAGAAGCTACATTTAAAGATGAAAGCATATTGTACCATCTATCTTTTAATGTTTCTCCTTCATAGTTAGCTTTTAATAGTGGATTTTCTCCAGTAATATCAGCAACTTCAACAGTTGTTTCTTGAGTAACTCCATTTGTATCTAGGAATTCTCTTGAAATATCAACTATTTTCTTACCTTTCCAATTTAAAACTAATCTATTTGTATCAGTAACAGTAGCAACTACTGTTGATAGTAAGTTTTCTTTAGAAGCAAGTTCTATAAATTTATCTTTGTCTTTAGCTTCGATTACAACAGCCATTCTTTCTTGTGATTCAGAAATAGCAAGTTCAGTACCACTTAATCCAAGATATTTAGTAGGTACTACATCTAGGTTGATATCTAGTCCAGGAGCAAGTTCTCCAATTGCAACTGATACTCCTCCAGCACCAAAGTCGTTACATTTTTTAATCATTCTTGTAACTTCAGGATTTCTGAATAATCTTTGGATTTTTCTCTCTTCAGGAGCATTTCCTTTTTGAACTTCAGCACCACAAAGTCTTAATGAATCATCTGTATGTTCTTTTGAAGATCCAGTTGCTCCTCCACAACCATCTCTTCCTGTTTTTCCTCCAAGAAGAATTACTATATCTCCTTTAGAAGCATTTTCTCTTCTTACCCAATCAGCAGGTACAGCACCAACTACTGCTCCAACTTCCATTCTTTTTGCCTTGTATCCATCATGATAGATTTCACAAACATGTCCAGTTGTAAGTCCTATTTGGTTTCCATAAGAAGCATATCCACTTGCAGCTCCAGTAGTTATTTTCTTTTGAGGTAATTTTCCTGGAAGTGTATCCTCTAATTTTTCTAATGGATTTCCTGAACCAGTTACTCTAATAGCTTGATATACATATGATCTTCCTGATAGTGGGTCTCTAATAGCTCCTCCTAAACAAGTTGAAGCTCCTCCAAATGGTTCGATCTCTGTAGGGTGGTTATGAGTTTCGTTTTTAAACATCAATAGCCATTTTTCAAGTTTTCCATCTACATCTACATCTATGTATACTGAACAAGCATTGATCTCATCAGATACTTCTAAGTCATCAAGTTTTCCACTTTTTCTCATCTCTTTACCACAGATAGTAGCCATATCCATTAGAGAGATATATTTTTTAGATAATCTTTCTCCATGAACAAACTCTCTAGCTTTAGAATAGTCATCAAAAGCTTTTTGTAAAGTTTCTCCAAAAGCACTCTTAGGGAAAACTATATCTTTAATTCTTGTTTCAAAAGTTGTATGTCTACAGTGATCTGACCAATAAGTATCTAATACTTTTATTTCAGTTTCTGTTGGTTCTCTTTTTTCTGTATCTCTAAAGTATTCTTGAACAAATTTTACATCTGCAAGAGTCATTGCAAGTCCAAGAGATTCTCTAAATTTCTTTAATTCTTCTTCATTCCAAGAGATAAATCCTTCAAATACTGGAACATCTTGAGCTTTTTCTCCCTCTTCAATTTCTAGTTTTACTAGATCTTTTTCTCTCATTTCAACAGGGTTGATATAGTATTTTTTAACTTTTTCTACATCAGCATCAGAGATTTCCCCTTCAAGAATAATTACTTTACCACTTGTTACAACTACGTTTTGGTTTTTATCTGAAATTAGATTTAAACATTGCATAGCTGAGTCAGCTCTTTGGTCAAATTGTCCTGGTAGATATTCAACAGCAAAGAATTTTGCTCCATTTGTTTCAAGAGTATCTGTAACTGTATCTGATACAACTTCAGAGAAGATAAGTTTTTTAGCTTCTGCTAATTCTGCTTCTTCAATATTAAATACATCATAACAGTTTAAAAGTCTTACTTTTGAAAGTTTAATTCCTTGAAAACTTTCTTTTAATTCATTTTCAAGTCTTTTAGCTTCTAAGTCAAAGCCATTTTTCTTTTCTACATAAATACGATAATTCATCGCGTCCCCCTACTTTATATATTAATATTAATATTATTACTTAACTTACTTTTCTATTAGAATAATCCTTCTATCTTACCATTTTCATCAATATCTATTGATTCAGCAGCAGGTTTTTTAGGTAGTCCTGGCATATCAATAATATCTCCAGCCATTGCTACTATAAATCCAGCTCCAGCAGATATTCTTAATTCTTTTATTGATACAGTAAATCCTGTTGGTCTTCCTAGTAGTGCTGCATTATCAGAAAGTGATTTTTGAGTTTTTGACATACATACTGGAAGTTTTCCATATCCAAGATCATCTATTGTTTTTAACATTTTCTTAGCTGTTCCAACAAATTCTACTCCATCTGCTCCATAGATCTCTTTAGCTATTTTTTCAATTTTTTCTTTAATAGATAGATCTAAATCATATAGTGGAGTATAATTATCAGTTCCTTTTTCAAGTTGAGCTAAAACTTCTTGAGCAAGTGCCATTCCACCTTCTCCACCTTTTGCCCATACTTCACAAAGAGCAACTGGTACATCTTGAGCTTTACAATGTTTATCTATAAATTCAAGTTCTTTTTCAGTGTCACTTACAAATCTATTGATAGCTACTACTACTGGTAGATTGTATTTTTTCATATTTTCAATATGTTTATCTAAGTTTGCAATTCCTTTTTCTAATGCTTCTAAGTTTTCTTCAGAAAGCTCTTTAGCTCCACCGTGATGTTTTAATGCTCTTACAGTAGCAACTATTACTACACAATTAGGAGTAAGTCCACCTTTTCTACATTTGATATCTAGGAATTTTTCTGCTCCAAGATCAGCAGCAAATCCAGCTTCTGTAATAGCATAATCTGAAAGTTTAAGAGCTAATTTTGTAGCTAGAATTGAGTTACATCCATGAGCTATATTAGCAAAAGGTCCTCCATGAATAAATACTGGAGTATTTTCTAATGTTTGTACAAGGTTAGGTTTGATAGCTTCTTTTAATAGTGCTGCAACTGCTCCTTGAATTTTTAAATCTCCAACTGTTAATGCTCTTCCATCTCTAGCATATCCAAATACCATATTTTTAATTTTTTCTTTAAGGTCAGCTAGTGATGTAGCTAAACATAGAGCTGCCATGATTTCAGATGCAACAGTGATTTGGAATGAACTTTGTCTAGGAATTCCATTTGCTTTTCCTCCAAGTCCGATTACAACATCTCTTAAAGCTCTGTCGTTCATGTCTACTACTCTTTTCCAAGTAATTTTAGTAATATCAATATCTAGCATATTTCCAGAATTGATATGGTTATCTATACAAGCAGCTATAAGGTTGTGAGCTACTCCAATAGCATGAAGATCTCCAGTAAAATGAAGGTTAATATCTTCCATTGGTATAACTTGTGCATATCCTCCACCAGTTGCTCCACCTTTCATTCCAAAAACAGGTCCTAATGATGGTTCTCTAAGAGCTGCTATAGATGATTTTCCCATTTTATTAAGAGCTTGTGTAAGACCAACAGTTACAGTTGATTTTCCCTCTCCTGCTGGAGTAGGTGTAATAGCTGTAACAAGTACTAATTTACCATCTTTTTTATTTTCAAGATCTCTAAGTACTTTTAAATCAACTTTAGCTTTGTACTTACCATATTGTTCAACATCATCTTCTCCAAGTCCAATTTTTTTAGCAATATCCATTATGTTTACTATTTTAGCTTCTTGAGCAATTTGAATATCTGTTTTCACAAAATTCCCTCCCTTAATATTTTTATTTTATTCTTTAATTTTTTAAAAAATTATAATAATTAAAAAAGTCTAAATGCACACTACACCTTAGTACACACTTAGACCTTTATTTTCACACTTATTGTATTATCTATTTTGCCAAAATACGTTATTCTTTTTTTCTTCTTTATCTTCTTAAATGATAACATAGTATAATCCTCCTTTAATAATGCTCCATAATATTTTATTTAATTAGATGAAGCAAATTTTTTAAAGATCAAAAAATTTATACATATGTTTACTTCACCCATAGCAGTTAATTTAAGGTTAACCGTAGAGACTCCTGACCATATTACAGGGATATATGAGTTTAATTTCATTACTTAAAGAATAACATAGTTATTACATTTTGTCAAAATAAATGTTATTTAACATAAATTTTACATTTCTTTAGTCTATTTTTATATTTTTTATACGTTAAAAGTTTTCTTTGTCTTTTATATGCACAATTAGCCCTTCTACTGCTAAAATATACCCCTCTTTACCAAAACCACAGATCTGCCCAATACAAGCAGGAGCTGTGAAAGATTTATGTCTAAACTCTTCTCTTTGATGAATATTTGAAAGATGAACTTCAACAGTTGGAATATTTATACTCTTTATTGCGTCAAAAAGAGCTATTGAAGTATGTGTGTAAGCTCCAGGATTTATTACTATTCCATCATATTTTTCAAAATATGCCTTCTGAAGTATATTTATCATCTCTCCTTCAACATTACTTTGTAAAATATCTATCTCTATATCTGTTTCCTCAAAACTATTAAGTATATAATTACACATACTCTCATATGTTTCTTTTCCGTATACCTCTTTTTCTCTAATTCCTAAGAAATTTATATTTGGACCATTTAATATTAAAATTTTCATTTTCTCCTCCTAAACCTTCTTTTTATAAAAACTATAATTTATCATTCTAATGATTAAAATAAAAATAGATTATCCCTAACAACAAGTTGACGTAATTTCCAAAAGTAAAGGAGTGCAAACGACTATTACTTTTGAGACACAGGTGAAGTCCTGTGCTACATTAATTTTTTAGAATCCCTCAGCGAAATGCAGTTAAGAAAATGCAACGTGTTTGAGGCATAGCCGAGTTCCAAAAATAGAGGAGCTTTAGCGACTACTATTTTTGAGATGCAGGAGTGGAACTCCTGCGATACCCATAGTGAATGAGCAATAGGGATTCTTTATTCACTGACATGGAGTCAAATTGATGTTAAAAAAGAATAGGGATAACTTAACTTGACTAATAATCGCTAATGCAAAGGTACTTTGTCAAAATCTAGCGATGTGCTAGATAACTAAGCTTAGTTATATAAATTCTAACTTACCTAAAATTTAAAGATAATTTTTGGTAAAGTTCTTCTCCAAGTTCCTTATCAAACTCTCTATCTTGCCATATCTCCTCTGCTTTTATAGCTTGTTCAATCAACATAAAAAGCCCATCTATATTTTTTATACCATTTTTTTCTGCAAAATATAAAAATTTAGTTTGAAGAGGATTGTATATTATATCAACTACACTTTCAAATCTTTTCACCACATCTTCTGATACAGGAAAGTCCTCAACATTTGGATACATTCCCACTGGGGTACAATTTACTATTACATCTCCATCTATTCTATCTTCATAAGTTGCTACATCAATATATGAAAATCTCTCTTTTAACTTTTCTATTTTTCCCTCTCTACTTCTTGAAACTACAGTTATCTCCTTTGCTCCTAAATCTTTTAGAGCCACTATTATCGCCTTTGCTCCTCCCCCTGTTCCAAGAACAACACACTTTTTATTCTTTATTTCAATTTTTCCTCTTTCAAGAAGTCTTATAAACCCATAGTAGTCACTATTATATCCAGAAATTCTATTCTTCTCTATCTTTAAAACATTTATTGCTCCTATTTCCTCTGCCTCTTTAGATAGAAAATCTACTTTATTTAAAAAATTCTCCTTATAGGGAATAGTTATATTAACCCCTTCTATTCCTAATACTCTCATACTTTCAAGGGCTTTATCTATATTTTCTCTCTCTATCTCATAAAGTGAGTAAAAACCTTTTATTCCATATCTATTAAAAATATATTGATGAATCTCTGGTGAAAGAGAGTGCCCTAGTTTTTCCCCTATCAAACCATAAACTTTCATAAGTCCCTCCTAAAATTTATCCTTCTTCTTATAATATAGCATATATCTTTTCTTTCCTCTAGCAAATGATTATTCTTACCTTTAATTTAATATTAGACCTATTTTTTTAGTTTCTATCATTTACAAGATCGTTAATAGTTATAAATATTTTAAATTTGAATTTTTATTTTCATTTTAGTACAATTTATATGTATTAGTTATGAAAGGGGTAAATTATGAAAAATCCATTAATAATTGAAGATATTGAATTTATTGAAAATAATATTATGAGTATCCGTTCAAAGGTAGGTTTTAATTTTCAATACTATATTGATGAGTGGTTATCTGATAAAACAAAGTTTAATTTCTGGGCATTCTTTCTAGCACCATTTTGGTTAGGAGCAAAGGGAATGTTTGAGTATGTTTTCCTATACTGTATTCTTACTAATCTATTTGTAAATCGTATTCCTAGTTTGCACCTAATTTTAATTGTACTTTTACCTATATATTTTGGTTTTAAAGGTGATATTCTCTATTTCAAAAAGATCAAAAGTGAGATTTCCAATTCCACTGGTTTTAGTGTGAATGGCTTGCTTGGAATTTGCCTTGTTATAGCAATTCAAATAGGGACATATTATCTTATAGCTTAAAATTAAAACTGCACTCTCTATCTTAATAAAAGATTTTGAGTGCACTGTTTTTTTACTCTTTATTTTCCCATTCCATTATATATTCCAACTCTCCAGTGTTTTCATCTACTTGAGTTTTTACAATTTTAAAACTATTTTTTTGATAAAATTCAAGGGCTTTTATATTTTTATCATAGACAGCTAACTCCAAAAATGGATATCTCTCCTTTACAAAATTCAAAAGCTTAGTTCCATAACCTTTACATTGATTATTCACTCCACAAAATAATCCACCTATGAAAGTACTATCTATTAAACTTATAAATCCCTTTATATCTCCTCCCTCTTCTAGAAGATATGTATCAGATATTGGAAGATAGTTATCCCTTACATTTTCATAATTTCCTATCCAATACCCCTTATCTATAAAATCATGTGCCTTTATATTAGAATTTTTCCATATCTCCATTATTTTTTCATAATCTTTCTTTTCTGCTCTTCTTATCATGTTACTTTATTCCTTTCAACTCTTCTAATCTTTCTGTTAGCTCCTTATACCTAGCTATCAAAGCATTTCTTTCAGGTCCATAATCACAATCATGTAACAATTCTTTAACTTCATCAAGTGTTTTGTTAAGTTTTTCCATTTCACTCATGCCATCATCCCCTTTATGAATTTACCTCTCTAATATGGATATACTACTAATTTAAAAAAAATCAATAGGTAAATTTATTTATTTTTCTAATTCAGCCCATCTCTTTAAAATTTCAGGATCATAACCTAGGATTATCTCATTTTTATTTCTCAATATTGGAGATTTAAACAGAATAGGATTTTCTAAAAGAGTTTCCTCTAAGTCAAAGACTATATATTGAAGGTTTCTCTTTTTATACTCTGTTCCATCAACATCTATCAGCTCTTCTAAAGGATATTTTGCTGTTATGCTTTTTAGCTCTCCTTTTGATGGAGCCTTTTCTTTAAGATTGATAAATTGAATTTTTATTCCACGTTCCTTAAAAAATCTCTCTGCTTTTTTACTTTCGTTACAATTTTTCTTACCAAATATCTGTATCATTATTTTTCCTTTCTATAATTCAATTACCTTCTGTGCCATCTCTCTAAATGTATCATCATGGGTTACAATTATACTTTGCTCTAAATTTTTAAGAATCTCTCCAATAGAATCAGCAAGGCTCTTTCTTCTCTCTGAATCCAAATTATTAGTTGGTTCATCAAAGATTGAAAATCTACTCTCTGTAAATAGCTCACTCATAGCCCCTCTTATAGAGATAGCCACTGCCACTTGCTCACCACCAGAAAGTTGCTCAAACCTCAACTCTCCTCTATCACCAGATAGATAAACACTATATTTATCCTTGTCCTCATTTGACCAAATAACTTTCTCTCCTCTACCAGTTATCTTTCTAAAGTTTTCAGTGGCTAAAATCTCTATCTCTTTTAGCATATTTTTCGAAACCTCTTTCCCCATAGATTTTATTCTCTCTCTAAATGCCTTTGTTAGCTCTAATTTCATCTTTAATTTTTCTAAACTTTTCTTCTTATCTTTAATTATATTCTCATGCTCTTTAATCTTAGCTAATTTGTCATTTAGATTTTTAATCTCTCCATTAATTCCACCAAGTTTCTCTCTTATCTCTGCCACTTTCTCATCTTTTTCAACTTGGCTTTTCTCAAGTTCTTCTTTATTTAGAGAAACAAGACTATTTTCTAGTTTTATTAAATCCTCTCTAAGACTCTCTAAAACCTTCTCCTCTTGACTCTCTTTCTCTTTTAATCCCTCTTTTTCAACTTCCAAATTTTCTTTCTCAAGAGCCTTTTTATAGTTTTCTAAATATAGTTCATTGCTCTCTTTCAAAGAGTTTAAAAGAACTTCATATTTTTCAACTTCCTCACTTAATTCTTGATATTTTACAAGAGTAGGTTTATTCTCCTCAATAGAACCTCTTATCTCTTCCTCTTTTAAAGATAACTCATTAATTTTTGAAATCTCATTTTCAATCTTCTCTTTAAGCTCTTTTCCTCTTTCAATATCTTCATTTAAAATATTTTTAATTTTATCTCTCTCAATAATATCTTTTTCACTATTTTCATTTTCAATTTTAGTTTCTAATTGAGTGTTTTTAGCTAAAATCTCCTCACGATTTTTTATATTATTGATCAATTTCCAATTTTCATACTCAAGTTTTTTATTTTTTAACTTCTCCTCTCCCCTTTGGAATTTAGCTTGATCAACTTCTATCTCACTAATTTTTAGTTCAATCTCATGATTAATTCTATTAAGTATAGTTTTCATTTCAACTATCTTTTCTTTATCTTTTAACTCTTCCTCAATCTTTTCAATCTCTGCTATTTTACTCTTAACTATCTCAGTATATGTTTTTCTTCTATTTATAAAAAAACTATTAATATCCTTTCCACTTAAATTTTTACAATTTTCATTTAAAAATGGACAGATTGAAGATTGAAGTTTTTTATATGCTTCATCATTAGCTCTACCAAGTGAGATATTTTGTTCCTTCTCTCTTTCAAGCTCTCTTTTTTTCTCTTCTAAAGCTTCAAATTTAACTATCTTTTCATCTAAATTTTCTTTAATTAAATTTTCTCTCTGTTCTTTTTTGATCTTTAAATCTAACTCTTTCTCTTGAAGTTTTACTTCAAAAGTATTTAAAGTTTTTTCTCCAGTTTCAATATCACTTTCAAACTTTTCCAACTCTTTTAAAAGTGGAGCATTCTTTTCTAATTCAACTTTATATATTTGAAGATTTTTCTCTTTTTTCTCAATCTCCCCTTGTAAAAAGTCAACTCTATCTTTTTTCTCTCGACAACTTACCTTTAAATTTTCAATACTATTTTTCCATAGATTTACTTGATTATTAGAGTCACCTCTCAATTTTTCCAATGAGATTAGCTCTTTTTCTAAACTATTTTGTTTCTCTCTTATCTGATCAAGCTCTTTTTTCTCTTTTTTTATACTTTCCAAAATCTCAGAAGTTTTAATATACTCATTGTGGTTTTCTATATTTTTATCAGCTATCTCCTTAGCTAAAATAGTTTCCTCAATCTGTTTTTTCAATTTCTCTTCTTGTAAAGTAATACTATTTAAAACTTCCTCACTCTTTCTAATCTCACCATTTATCTTTTCTATCTTTAATTCTGTACCGCTTATCTGATTTAATTTTTCCTTAATCTCTTTTAATTCAGCTGAAAGAGTATCCAGATATTTTTCAAACTCCTTCTCTCTCTCCTTTTCAAGCTCTAATTTTTCTTTGACCTCTTGGGAATCTTCCATAACCTCTGATATACTTTTAATGCTATTCTCTTCAATAGCTATCTCATTTTTATACTTTCCTTCAACATCTTTTGAGTACCCATCATAGATCTCTCTATATATTTCAGTATTAAAAACTTTATCAAAAGTTTTCTCTCTATCCTTAGCAGTTGCCTTAAAAGATGATATAAACTCATTTTGCTTAGCTACAATTACATTGTCATAGACATCCTTTATATCCCCTTTTATTCCACAAAGTTCTCTTATTCTATCCTCTTTTCCTTGAAGTTCAAGCTCTGGATTTGATTTTCTATATATAGATGTAGTTCCTGGTAATTTTCTTGTAACTATATACTCTTCCCCATCAACTCCTGTAAACTCAACTTGAATTTTAGCACTTTTCTTTCCATATTGAATTGCATCTTTTTGAGTTCCTCTCAAATCAGAACCAAAAAGAGCATAACCAATAGCCTCTAATATTGAGGATTTCCCCTTTCCATTCTCCCCTAAAAGTAGATTTATCCCCTTATCAAATTCAACTTCAAGTTTCTCATGGATACGATAGTTTTCTAAATATATTCTATTTATCTTCATTCTCCTATCTCCCCTTCTAACATCTTATCAAAAAGTTCAAAAAATTCATCTCCCATATCCTCTTTTAACTCTTGATACTCTTTAAAACTTTGTAGATACTCTACCACCTTTTCCCTATCTGAAAACTCTTCCCAGTGGCTGACAATCTCCTTTTCCACATCTTTTACAGAGTAATATCCATCTTCTCCCATATTTCTATCATATATAGAGTTAGGATATCTCAAATTTATATACCCCTTCAATGCTCCATTATTTTCAAGAATAGACTCTAACTCATTTACATTGACATAACCACTATCCTTTAATTTTACATTGATTATTACCAACTCTTCTCCAGTTAATTCTAAACTTTTTACAAAGTTTTCAAACTCTGAAACTAAATTATCCTCATAGGCAAAATTCTCTTCAACTCTCTTTCTTGGTGAGATCTCAATAAATTTATACTCTCTTGTATCTGTATCAAAAAGTATTCCACCCTTTGTGTTACTTCTCTCATTTAATACATTCCAAAACTCTAAAGAACCGGGAATAAAAAGTATTGGCTCATCTTTAGGGTACACAGAAAATGAGTGAAGATGTCCCCCAGCTATATATATTGCCTTGTCCTTTAGTTTCTTTATTGAGCTTGTTGAAGCTAAACCACCAATAAACTCACTTCCACCACCTATTGCTGTATGTACAAGGACAATATTTTTTTCATTTTCATCTAGCTTTTCACTTAATTTTTCCAATACCTCATCAATAGCAAACCCAGGGTATCCCACTCCATAGAAGTTCACATCATCTATTTTTATCTTTTCAAACTCATAATCCTTACCAGTAAAACTATATTTTCCCCTTTTAACATAATCTTTTCTCTCTAAATAGCTTATCCAAGAGTTTACCTCATCATAACCACTTATATTATCGTGGTTTCCTTCAATAAGTAGCACATCTATCTTGGCATTTTTTAATTTAAGAAATGTTTTTTCACATCTTTCCAAAGTATCTGGAGTAAGCTCCTTCTTGTCAAAAAGATCCCCTGCAATCAGCATCAAATCAACTTTTAACTCTATCCCCTTATCACAAATCTGATCAAAGGCTTTAAAAAAATCAAGATATCTCTTTTGAGAAAACTCCCTTGTTCCAAAGGGTTTCTTCCCTAAATGTATATCTGAACAGTGTAAAATTTTCATTCTATCTCTCACCTCTACAATAAGCTACAAACTCACATTTTTTGCAACTTTCCTCTGAAAATACTCTTCTTTCAAATCTTTTATCCAATATATTTTTTACTATATTGTCAAATTCAACTTTTCCAATATCTAAGCTTTTTTCATCAGCCTCTACTTTAATTATAGAGCCTTCTCCATCTCCTACATAATAAATATATAGTTCCATATCTTCATATAAATATTTTTTCTTTAAAATATATCCATAGATTTCAAGCTGTCTTTTATGTATATGGAAATTTTCACTTTCATATCCTTGGAACTTTCCTGTTTTAAAATCAATCAATTGTATCTTTCTATCTCTTTTTAAAATCAAGTCAACAATCCCTTCTAAAAGATAGTTATCCTCTACACTATATATTTTTTCCTCACTACTTAAAATATTTTTCCAATCATCTCCTATATATTCAATATACTTTTTTAACACTGTAAAAGCTCTATCTTTATCTACCTTTCTAATCAAAGCTCTTATGCTATTGTATAATCCATTACTACTTTTTTCTATAATATCTTTTACTATTTCATCATCAAAAATAGTATCTGGATTTTTTATTCCCTGTTTGTTGATTGCCTCTATACTTTGATGAACTAGCAATCCATAAGATATCTCATTTGTCTTTAATGTTGCAAACTCATACTCTCTTAAAAATCTATATTTTAATGGACACTCATCATATAGAAGAATATCTCTAGTATATGAAAAGCTCTCTTTTAACTCTGCTCCACTATGTTTATCTATATCTAAATCTTTAAAGTTCTCATCTGTAAAATATGGAATTGTTTCATATATAGGTCTAAAAGTTCTAGCTGGTATCTCCTTTCCACCAGATCTATTCTCTATACTTGTTAAAACAAGAAGATTTTTGGCCCTAGAAAATGCAGTATAGAACACTCTCCAAAAATCAAATCTCTCTCTTTGATCTTCTGGCTCAAACTCATTATATATACCTGTAAGTTTCTCCAACATCTCCTCATCTGCTTTATCTCTTATCAATGGATCATTTTCCAATGAACCAACTATTACAACAGGAAATTCAAGCCCTTTAGCTTGGTGGATAGTCATAAAAGATACAGCACCTTTTGGAGTTTCCCCTTTATTTTCATACTCATCTAACTCCTCTTCAAAAAGAAGTTTCATATGTGTAATAAAAAAGTATTTTAAAGTTCTCTCAATATTCTCCATAGTGAATTTTTCAAGTTTACTTATAAATTCAAATTGCTTTAACAATTTAGAGAATAGCCCTAAATTATATGTTGCACTTGCATCCTTTGCCCCTTCAACCTCTAAATTAATCAAGTTTTTAAAAGTTTTAAAGGCAAATAGTGAATAGAAGATCTCTGAAAAATTATCCCTTTTCTCCTCACCAAAATTTAGATACTCTTTTCTCTTTTCTAAAAGCCAATTATATAGCTCAACATCTTCTAAAGTTGTTCTCTCCTTCTTCAAAGTTCCAAGACAATCTTTGTAATAAGCTATTGTTCTTCCTAAAAAAACATTGTCTAAAACATATGCTTTGGTTTGTGGAAAAACTGCAAGCAATGCCCCTATCACAAGCTTTATCTCCTTTTTATAGAAGAAAGTTTTTGAACGTGGTGAATACACAGGTATTCCCCTCTCTTCAAGATAAGATCCTAGATCCTTTACCCTTGAGGAACGAGTACTTTTAAATAGAAAGGCAACTTGACTGTAATCCTCTATCTTCCCAGTTGTCTTTAAAGTTTTTATAAACTTATATATATTCTCTTTCCAAACTCTATCTGAATTTCCACCTATACGAACAACCCCTGCTCTATCTGAGTATTCTATCTCCTCTAGTGGTTCAATATTTTTTTCATATCTAAACCCTCTCCAGTTAATAAGATTTATCCATCTGTTACAAAATGTAATTATATCTTTGTGAGAACGGTAGTTTTTATTTAAAATTATTGTTTTACATTGTATATCTGTAAATCTTGAAGGAAATTCAATAATATTTCTTACTGTTGCACCTCTAAATCTGTATATCCCTTGATCATCATCACCTACTACACAGATATTTTTTCTCTTTTCTCCAATTAAAAATATTATCTTCTCTTGAATAATATTTGTATCTTGATACTCATCTATCATTATATACTCAATCTTCTCTTGAATCTCTCTCAATACCTCTTCTTTTGTAGAAAGCATTCTATATATCTCTCTTTGAATTGAGGCAAAATCTAAAACATTATCCTCTATCAACAAATTTTCATATAATTTATGAGCATCTCTTAAAAAAACTACCCTCTCATTACTATCATCTTTTATATAATCAAGGGTTCTTCCTGTTTCATTTATCTTATTCAACCAATATTTTAATTTCTTAGCTCTCTCCCAAGTATTTCTACAAAAATTATCTCCAGTAAAAAATTCATTGTATCCTTGAAGTTCCTTAAAATATTTAAGTTTACTATATATAAAGAAATCTTGGTCCATATCTTCAAGAACTCTGTACCCCTCTTTAAAATTTGAAAATTCAATATACTCATCTATTAATCTTAAAAATATAGAGTGAAGTGTCCCTATATATATATTTCCAATATTTATCTTTTCATTGTGTTCATCTAGCCTTTTAGTTATTCTTCCGATTAGTTCCTTAGAGGCTCTATCTGTAAAAGTTGAAATAAGAATTTTCTCTGGAGCTACCTTTTTATTTACCAATAGGTTTAATGTTCTCTCAACTAAAACTCTAGTTTTTCCAGAACCTGCCCCTGCTATAATTAAAAGTGGTCCCTCTGTACTTTCTACTGCTTTTCTTTGCTCTATATTCAAATCTATATTTTTCATAATTTCAACTCCATTTTTTAATTTATCATCTAAATAAATTATATCATTTGTTTTATAAAATATTTAGTTTAATTTTTATTAAATAGATATTCTTTTTAATATTTATAGATAATTAAAATAATATAACAATTTACTAAATTTCCACTAGATAAAAATCTGAAAATAAGGTATCATAAAAGATAGGAAAAATATCAAATTTAAGTGGGGTATAATATGGAAATTAAAATTGTTAAGTGGGAAGATAGATTTGCAAAAGCTTATATTGAGCTCTCAATAGAGTGGTTAGAAAAATATGTTTCTGTTGAACCTGGAGATTTAGAGATAATTGAACACCCTTATGAAGCTGTTTTAAATAATGGTGGGATGATATGGTTTGCACTGGTTAATAATACAGCAGTTGGTACAATAACAATGATAAAATCTAGTAATAATTCATTTGAATTAGCAAAATTAGCTGTAACTGAAAAATATAAAAAACTTGGGATAGGTGAGAAATTAATAAATGCAGCTATTGATTTTGCTAAAGAAAACAAAGCTCAAAAAATCTATCTATTTACAAATCATAATCTAATCCCAGCAATAAATCTATATAAAAAATGTAAATTTGTTGAAATACCTCTTATAGATAATAAATATATAGAATCTGATATGAAAATGGAGCTAAATTTAAAATAAAAAGAAAGGATGAAAAACTATTGAAAAAGAATATATATTTTAGATTATTTTTAGTATTTTTTAAAATAGGAGCTTTCACTATTGGTGGTGGATATGCTATGGTACCATTGATAAAAGAAGCTCTAGTAGATAAAAATGGTTGGTTAAATGATGAAGAGTTTGTAGATGGACTAGCAATAGCTCAATCCACACCAGGAATTTTAGCAGTAAATACAGCTATTATTACTGGCTCGAAGATTGCTGGCAAGTTCGGAGCTATTGTAGCAGCACTTGGAGCTGTATTACCATCATTTATTATGATTCTTATTTTGGCAACAACTTTATCATCTGTTAGAAACTCCCCTATATTTATAGCTTTCTTTAACGGAATAAAGCCTGTTACAGTAGCACTAATTTTTATTTCTGTTATAAAGATGGCAAAGGGAGCAAAGGTAAATTTAAAAACTTCAATTATACCTTTAAGCATAGGTTTTTTAGTAGCCTATACACCTTTATCCCCAATTTCAGTTATTATTATTACAATGATTGTGGGAAATATTTATTTTGCATGGAAAGATAAGAGGGATAAAAAATGATATATTTACAACTTTTTTTAGTGTTTTTCAAAATAGGATTATTTAGTTTTGGTGGTGGATATACAATTCTTTCACTGATACAAAAAGATGTAGTTGAAGGGTTTCAATGGATAACAACAGGTGAATTTACAGAAATAGTAGCACTTTCTCAAGTAACACCAGGACCTATTGCTATTAACTCAGCTACATATATAGGCTATAAGGTAACTGGAAATGTTTTTGGTTCTATGTTTACAACTTTTGGAGTTGTATTACCATCATTTATAGTTTTAGCATTGATTTTAATGTTTTTACATAGATTTAAAAACTCTTTGATAGTGGAGAGAGCATTTAAAGCTCTTCGTCCAGCAGTTTTAGGGTTAATTTTAGCAGCTGGACTATCACTTTTAAAGCCTGAAAACTTTATTGATATAAAAAGTTATATCATATTTTTTGGAGCAATAGTCCTATCTTTAAAATGGAATATTGGAGTTATTCCTCTTCTTATAGGGTCTGGAATTTTAGGAGTTATCCTTTATTAAGAAATAATTTATAAAGATGTAGGTAATTACATTACTAGGTAGTTACCTACATTTTTATTTAAAAGAAAATAGCTGAGCAAAGGAACTAATTATTCCCTTTCATCAGCTATTACTTTATCAATTTAACTATTTATTCTACAACTTTTCCATCTATATATTCATATTCTGATATAATCTCTTTATCAGCATTTCTATATTTAGCATTACCATTTTTTAAACCATATTTATAGAAATACTCTTCCTCTTCTCCTGTAAAGTAAATATATCTTCCAGCTCCCTCTTTTACTCCATCTTCATAATTGTACTCCTCTATATCTCCATTTGAGTACATAAATTTAGCTGGTCCTTGTTTCTTATCATTTACATAAGTTATCTCTTCTATATCTCCATTTGAATATTCAATCTTAGCAAATCCTTGCTTTTTATCATTTACTAAATTATATTTTGCAACATCTCCAAACATATTTATATAAACTCCATTGTTACCTTCACCACTTATTGTATGACCTTTGTAGATCTCTTCACCATTTTTTCTTCCATTTATATAGCTATATTTTTCTACATTTCCATTTAAAAATTTAAATTTAGCAAATCCCTCTTTTATTCCATTAGTATAACTATACTCCTCTATATTTCCACTAGCATAGTTCATTTGAGCAACTCCATTTTTTTCTCCATCAATATAGTAGTATTCCTCTATGTTACCATTAGCAAACTTCATTTTAGCTAGACCTTGTTTAACTCCCTCTTTATATCTATACTCTTCTATTTTTCTATCATTATAAATAAATCTAGCATCTCCACTTTTCTCATTATTAGTATAATTGTACTCTTCTATATTACCATTAGTATAGATAAACTTTCCTGTCCCCTTCTCTTTGTTACTATATTTTTCCACATTTCCATTTATATAAGTATATGTAATATCTCCATCAATGTAATTTTCACCTTCATTGATCCCATAGTTATACTCTTTTTTATCTCCATTATAGTAAGTATATTTAGCTTTTCCGATTTTTAAACCTAAAGGTAAATGAGTTTCAACATTATCATTATCTACCTCAAAAACAACTGTATAGCTATACTCTTCAACATCTCCATTACAATAAATATATTTTGCTCCCCCCTCTTGAGAGTTGTTAATAGTGTTTATAACATAGTGTTCTACATCTCCATTTGGATAGATACGTTTAACATCTTTATGAATTGCATTATTAGAAGTATATTGCTCTTTTGCTATTATTTCATTATCGCTATCTAAATATGTAGCTTTTATCTCTCCAACTACAACACCATTTTTATAGTTATACTCCTCTATTTTTTTATCTACAATAAAATCACTAATTGGATAGATACGTCTAGCTGAACCATTTTTCACACCATTAATGTAATTATACTCTTCCTCTATAATCTCACTATTTATCAATTCATTTTGACAATAGAATTTAGCATAACCATCTTTTATTCCATTTCTATAACTATATTCCTCTTTTGCTCCATTAGAATATACAAAAATAGCAGGACCACTTTTAATCCCATCTCTATAATTAAATTCCTCTTTATTTCCATTAGCATAAGTATAAATAGCTGAGCCATTTTTTGCTCCATTCATATATGAAAATCTCTCTACATCTCCATTTCTATGGGTAAATATTGCAGCTCCATTTTTTACACCATGATTATATTGAAACTCTTCTACATCATTAAAATAAGTTATATATTTTCCAGCACCATCTTGTCTACCATTAACATAGTTATACTCTTTAATATCCCCATTTGTATATTTTAATTTTGCTACTCCATGTTTCTTCCCATCTCTATAATTAAACTCCTCTACATCTCCATTTGCAAAGGTATATGTTGCTTCTCCCTCTTTTGCATTATCTTTATAATTATAAACTTCAATATCTCCATTTGTATGAATGTATTTTGCTGAACCATTTCTCTTTTTTCCAATATAGTTGCACTCTTCTATATCTCCATTTTCATAATGATAAGTAGTTGGTCCTTCTTTCATTTTATCTGCAATAAATTTTAAAATATTAAATTTTTCCTCTATATCTCCATTTATATAATTATACTCTTTTATCTTTCCTTCAGCTGTTACAAGTTGAGCTATTCCTTCTTTTTTACCATTTATATATGTTGAAGTTTCTACATCTCCATTTTTAAATATCATTTTAGCTAAACCATCTTTCTTTCCATTCAAATAATTATATTCCTCTATATTACCTGATTTGAAAATAAATTTAGCTGAGCCATTTTTTAAATCATTTTTATAATTAACCTCTTCTATATTTCCATTTATAAAGAAGTTCTTTCCTATTCCCTCTTTTACTCCATCTACATATGAATACTCTTTTCTATCTCCAGTTGGATAAAAGAATTTAGCTGTTCCCTCTTTTTTACTTCCATTTTTAGTATGTCCATAGCTATACTCTTCTCTCCATCCATTAGAATAAGTATATTTAGCTTCTCCTACTTTATCATTTCCATAAATACTAGTATCATATGAATACTCTTCTACATCTCCATTTATGAAAATATGTTTAGTCAACCCTTTTTTCTCTCCATTAATATAAGAATATTTTTCTATACTTTTATCCTTTGAATCTGTATATTTAGCCAACCCTTCTTTCTTTCCATTTACGTAGTTATACTCTTCTATATTTCCGAAAGAATCTATTGTTTTAGCAGGACCACCTTTAACTCCATTTACATATGAAAATTCCTCTACTATCTCATTTCCATCTATATTCTTTTTACTTTTAGCAAGTCCATGCTTTTCTCCATTAATATACTCAAATTCTTCTCTATAATCAAAAGAGTCAATAGTTGCTTTACCTTGTTTAACATTATCTATATATGTAAAACTTTCTATTATTTCATTTCCATCTAACTCTCTTTTTATTTTGGCAGCTCCCTGTTTTTTCCCCTTTATATAACTGTACTCCTCTATATTTCCATTAAAATATTTACGGATAGCTCTTCCTTCTGGAAGATCATCTTTATATTCAAACTCAATTATATCTCCATCATTACGTATAAAAGTTGCTCTTCCTTGCTTCATACCATTATAATAATTGTATTTTAAAACTCCTTCAGAAAAAGTATATTCTGCTTCTCCATATTTAATATCATTTAAATATGAAAATTTCTCGTTACACTCTTTTCCTTCACTTTGAGCCAAACCATTTTTTTGTCCATTAATATAGGTATAAGTTGCTTTATATATACCATTTTCTGTTGGATCAAGATAAGTTATTGTAGCTTTTCCCTCTCTTATTCCAGCTACATACTTAAACTCCTCTACATCTCCATTTGGATATGTACGTTTAGCCTCTCCATTCTTCTTTCCATCTTTTAAATAGAATTCCTCTTTTGATCCATCATCAAGATACTCTTTTTGAATTCCAGGCTTTTCATTAGATTTCTCCAATTTTGTTTCATTTACCTTTTCAGAATTTTGAGAGTCACACCCATAAAAAAGAGTACTTCCTGCTATTAAAATCCCTATTACAGTTAAAATCTTACACCTATTTTTCATACTTTCCCTCTTCCCCTTGTTTTTTCTTAAATTATACCACAAAAAAAATTTTTATATAAATGAAAAATAATGAGTTTTATCCCTATTTTTTTATATGATAGATTACAATAAAAAAAGAGCATTGAACTTGTTTTAAACAATTTTCAATACTCTCTAATCAAAATATTTATCTTCTCTTTCCACACTGTTTAAGAATGCTCTTAAAATTCAAAGCAAATGTTATTGATGCTACAACAACAGAAGTTATATCTGCCATAGGCTCTGCATAGTAAATACCCTTTACCCCCATAAATCTAGGTAAGATTATTGCCAAAGGAACAAGTAGTATAACTTTTCTTAAAAGAGCAATGAAAATTGAGAATTTTGCTTGCCCCATAGCTAAGAAAGTTACTTGTATAGATTGTTGAATTCCAAAGATACACATTCCCAAAGTAAATATTGGCATCATTCTTGAGGTAAGTTCCACTAACTCCTCTGATTCTGTAAACATCTTCACATAGAAACTTGGAAACAACACTGCTATTCCACCCATAAACATTGTTGCTATTAAGCAAACTACCAACAATGTTTTAAAAGTTTTAACAACCCTCTCTCTATTTCCAGCCCCAAAATTATAACTAATAATTGGTTGTACCCCTTGTGCTATCCCTGAAACAGGAACAAATATCAGCTGCAATACACTTGTTAAAATAGACATAGATCCAACATATAGATCGCCACCATACTTTTGTAATCCTGAGTTAAGAGTCAATAAAACTAAACTCTCTGTACTTTGCATTATAAATGGAGAACAACCTAAAGAACCTATCTTTTTTACAAATTGCATATCAAGTTTTAGATTTTCTCTCTTTATTTTTAAGCTACTCTTCTTTGAAATTAAAAAATTAACTACCCATATAGCACTAAAAGCTTGAGATATAATTGTAGCTAAGGCAGCTCCTTTAACTCCCATATTCATAACAAATATAAAGATAGGATCTAAAATAATATTTGTAACTGCTCCAATTAAAACTGAAAACATTGCTATCTTTGCATTTCCCTGTCCACTAATAAAAGTATTTAGCCCTAGAGATAACATTACAAAGATAGTTCCACAAAGATAAAGCCCAATATAATCTTGAGCAAAACCTATAACATTATCACTAGCTCCAAAAGCATAAAGTAGTGGTGTTTTTAATATTTGAAATATTAAAGTTAAAGATATAGAAAACACAAGTAAAAGTGCTGTACTACTCCCTAAAACTTTTTCTGCTTTCTCTTGATCCTTTGCTCCTAATAGAATAGATGCCAATGGTGCTCCCCCTTGTCCAGCAAAAGCACTAAAAGCTGATACTACCATAATTATAGGAAATGTAACTCCCACTCCAGTAAGTGCCAAAGATCCTATATCTTTTATGTGCCCAATATATATTCTATCAACAATGTTGTAGAGTACATTTATTAATTGAGCTAAAACTGAGGGGATTGCCATTGTAAAAAATAGTTTTCTCAATGGCTCTTTCCCTAGTTTTTCTGATTGTTGATTTTCTGCCAGTTTTTCCCTCTCTTTTCAATTTTTCTTTCAATTATATCATATTTTTAGAGGGAAAAATCAGTTAACTAACACTTTTTTATTAAAAATACTAAATTGTTTTTTTATTTGAGTCAACTTCGATTTCAAATTGTTGACTTAAAGTTGTAACTAAACTTGTCTTTGTTATAAGTCCTTTTAATATTCCATTGCTATCAATTACAGGTAGGCTCGAAAGATTTTTCTCATTTACATCTTTAAGTATATCAACTATTGATTTATCAGGATAAGTAACTGCTCTAGGTTGTTCCATTATCTCTTTTACACTTTTATAGTGATCTTTCTCTTTTTGAATCATCTTTCCTGTGATAATACCATTGAATTTTCTCTTTCTATCAACTACAAGAAGTGTATCAACTCTCTCATATCTCATCTTCTTAATACATTTTAAAAGAGAGATTTCCTGAGAGCAAGTAATAGGATTTTCTATCATAATATCCTTTACCTTTATATATTCAGGGGATGACCAAATTCTATTTTTACCAACAAAATCACTTACAAACTCATTGGCAGGATTTTTAAGTATTGTCTCTGGGTCATCATATTGAATTATTCTACCTTTTCCCATTATACATATCTTATCAGCTATTTTTATTGCCTCATCCATATCATGAGTTACAAAAATAATTGTCTTTTTAAATTGTGTTTGAATATTTAAAAGTTCATCTTGAAGTTGTGAACGAGTTATTGGGTCAAGAGCTGAAAATGGCTCATCCATAAGAATAATATCTGGATTTGTAATCAATGCTCTTGCTATTCCTACCCTCTGTTGTTGCCCTCCAGAGAGTTCTGCTGGATATCTCTTAGCAAACTTTTCATAATCAAGCCCCACCATCTCCATTAACTCTCTTGTCTTTTCTTCAATCTCTTTAGAGCTCATCTTTTGCATTTTAGCAACGATCTCTATATTCTCTTTAATTGTCATATGTGGAAAAAGTCCAGTCTGTTGAATAACATATCCGATATTTCTTCTCAACTCTATCACATTTTTATTTGAAATATCCTCACCATTTATAAGAACCTGCCCTGATGTTGGCTTTATAAGCCTATTTATCATCTTAACTGTTGTTGTTTTTCCACAACCACTAGGTCCTACAAATACAATTATATTCCCTTTTTCAAGTTTTAAATTTATATCATATAGAACTATATTATTTTTAAATATCTTATTTATTCCTTTAAACTCTATCATTTTAACCTCCTATTTTTCTAAGCTAATTAAACCTTGCTCAACTAAAAATTTCTTTGCTACATCTTTAGGATCTTTCTTTAACACATCAACTTGGTAATTAAGTTCACGCATTACTTCATCTGTCATAATATCTTTTAAAGAATCAGTTATTCCTGAAAGTTCTGGATATTTTTCAAGAGTTTCTACTTTTGCAACAGGCACTGCATGATAAGGTAAGAAAAATTCCTTGTCATCTTCTAAAATTGTAAGGTCATAAGTTTTAATTAATCCATCTGTTGAAAAGGCATCAATTACATCACTTTCCTTTGCAACTAAAGCTTGATAACGAGGTGCTCCATCTATTGAAATAACATCTTTAAATTTAAGCCCCTCATATCTACCTTGCAATCCTGAAAGTCCGTCATGCTTATTTGCAAACTCCAATGTAGGAGAGATAATCATATTTTTACTAACTTTTTTCAAATCACTTATTGTTTTTAAATTATATTTTTCTGCTGTATCCTTTCTTACTGCAAGTCTATAAGTGTTATTAAATGCCCATTCCTCTCCAACATTTACACCAAACTTTTCCTTTATCTCCTTTTGAGAGATTTCAAATACCTCCCTTGAAGTTACTTGAGATTCAAGAGGATTATGTTTAAGCATATCTGAATAAAGAGTTCCTGTATACTCCATATAGATATCAACTTCTCCAGCTTTTAAAGCTCCAAAAGCAACTTGTGTTCCTCCAAGAGCTAGTTTTCTTTCAACCTTATAATCTGTTTTCTCCTCAATTAGATCTGCTAAGATATTTCCTATAATCTCTTGTTCTGTATAGTCTTTACTTGCTACAACTATGGTTTTGTTATTTGTTGTAAACTTGCTAATTCCTGCATTTATAAAAGTATATAGTGTAAGAATTAAAACTGTTGCCATAACACCTTTTTGAAATAGACGCCCTTTTTTACTGCTTTTATTCTTTAGATTTATTCCTTCAGGAACAACTGCTTTTTCAATAATAGATGCTAGCAAATCAATAAACAGTGCTAATAAACAAGCTGGAATTGCCCCTGCCAATATTTGAAAATTATTTGCTGTTCTTATTCCTGAGAAAACAAGGTAACCTAAACCTCCTGCTCCAATAAATGCTGCCATTGTCATAAGTCCAACTGCTGTAACTGCTGATATTCTCACTCCTGCCATTATTACAGGAAGTGCCATAGGAATCTGTACTTTAAATAAAATTTGAAATTTTGTCATTCCTATTCCCTCTGCTGCCTCTATAACTTGTGGATTTATTCCTGAAATACTTGTAAATGTATTTTTTATTATTGGGAGTAGAGAGTATAGAACTACCATAAATACAGATGGAATTACTCCTATTCCTAAAAATGGTATCAAGAATCCTAAAAGAGCCATACTTGGCACAGCTTGAATAACATTTGCCAGTATCATTATAGGTTTATTTACCTTTGAAAAATGACTGATTAATATTCCTAAAGGTACTCCTATTAATATTGCTAAACTTACTGAAAGAATTGTCAAATTCACATGTTCAACAAGAAGTGTCAATATCTGCTCTCTGTTTGCTATTAAATAATTTAAAAAATTCATACATTTGCCTCCTTTTATTTTTCCCTATTTTTGGGTATAAAAAAAACACCATGAAAAGTCATGATGTCTATTAATCAAAAATTACAAAAAATATAAAAACATGGCTTCTCAATCAACGCTGACGAGGTTAGCTGACGGGCTCGGACTGAAAGAGTTGTCCTATTCTCAAATGAGAAATACGCCCCAAAAGGTGGGTCCCCCGCTTTATTTTTAAAATAAATTAAGCGATTTCGTATTTTTTGAAAATTATAACACTAATATTTCAAAAAAGCAAATTTATTTTTATTTTTTACATTTTCTTAACATATATTGTTTATCTTTCATTTTTTAATTATCATTCTTTTTACTTTATAAAAATAGCTCAGGCTCTCTTCTAATTTTTCCATACTCATCTTCAAGCTCATGTTGATGATATAAATAATTTTCATCATCATAATATTTAGCTCCAGTTGGGCATCTTTTTACACATGCACAGCACTTCATACAAATTCCAAAAACATCACTTGGGTCATCAACATTTATTGAGCCTAAAGGGCAAATTGCAATACATAATCCACATCTATCACAAAGATTCATATCTGTTTTTGGTTTAACTTTTCTAATATCTATGGGGTTACCCTTTGAATCTCTTGGTTGATAATAAAAACGAAGTGGAGTTTCTCCTTTTACTTCAACTAATTTTTCTGGATCAAAATCCTTTTCTATAATTTTTTCAACTATCTGCTCAGCAAAATTAGAGGCAATCTCCATATCTTTAATATCTGGTCTCCCAGCTCCCAATATTTTTGAAAATGAATGTTCCCCTATAAAAGCTCCCCCTGCAATTGGTTTCATATTTTTATCTTTTAAAATATCTCTAAGTTCTATTAGAGCATCATCAAAATTTCTATTTCCATATAGAACCACTGGTACAGCTAAAGCTCCATTTCCCTTTAAAATGCCTAAATATTTTAAAAGCAAATTAGGAACTCTTCCTGCTATAACTGGTGTACCAAAAACTACTAATTCTTCTTCTGTAAAACTTTTTTCTATCTCTCTTGTTTTTGGCAAACTAAAATTGTAACTTTCATACTCCACTCCTAATTTTTCAGCAATCTTTTTACCTATATGTGTTACAATTTTTTCTGTTGTCCCTGTTCCTGTAAAATACATACCCCAAATCTTTTTTATCATATGCTCTCCTTATCTTTATTTTTTTAAATCCTCTTCTCCCTTTGAAATCTTTTCAATAGTATCTTTTCTAATCTCCTCTCTTAATGCAGACATATACTCTGAAAAAGTTACTCTATCATTTGCATAAGTTAGATTTAGATCAAATTCATTTTCAGACCATGTTGAAATATCTGAAAAATTATGTTGTATTACAGCTTCTAAACTATCAATCGCCTTATAGATTTTAGCCTCTAAAGTTTTTCTCTCTTTCATCTCCTTGTATAAACTTAACATCTCATCTCTAGTATTTTTAGGTAGAGATTCAACCCAATTATTGAGAAGATTTTCCTCTGAAACCTCATGATCTTTTGTTTTTAAAAAAGTTGGAATATCTCCAGTAAAACACTCACCTAAATCATGTATAATACACATTTGAATTACCTTATTAATATCTGCCTCAGGAAACTCATTTTTCATAAAAAATGCCATTAAAGTCATTTGCCAACTATGTTCAGCAACACTTTCATGTCTCCCCTTTGATGTATAACAATGTCTTGTTGTATCTTTTAATCTCTCTGCTATGGTCAATGCTTGTAATAGTTCTCTTGGACTCATTATATCTCTCCTTTACTTGTAAATTGTTATATATATTATAAGATATAGCAGGTTAAAATTATAGTTTTTTATCAAAAAAATTAATATAAATATAATAAAAATTTTATCAAATAAAATATTGTTAAAAACATTTTTTTATATTATACTTATATTAACTAAAATCATTAAATATTTTAAACTCTGTAATAGAGAGGTGATGCTTATGACATTAATTGTTTTTTGATAGATCAAAGAGCTATTTTGTCATGAGCATTTTTTTATACAAAAATTTCAGGAAAAGGATGATAGTTATGAGCAATCCAATCAGTGATTTATATATAAAGTTTATGGAAAATGCAGACCCTTATTTAAGAAGATACCCATATCTTATAGGAGTGATAGGAGGAGGTTTATTTTTCTTTGGAGCGATTTTTAATTGGAAATGGATTTGTAATCCTACAGGTTCAAAAAGATTTATGAGAACTGTATATGAAATTTTTGGTGAGAGAGGTTTTAGATTTTTTACAGGAGTGTTTGGAGCTATAATAGTGATTTTTTCTTTATCTTTATGGTTAAAAAATTAAGGAGGTCAATATGAATTTAAAATACAGATGCCCAGAATGTGGAACACCTTTAGGTTTTGAAGGTTTATGTTGGAGATGTAGAGCTAAGAAACACAGAGATGAAGTTGATAATTGGAATGATAAAGAGATAGAAGAAAAGATAAATCAAGTGATAAAAAAATTAAAAGTTTCAACAGAAGATAACTTTTATAAAACTGATGAGCGTGATATTTTTCAAGATTTGATGACAAAGGGAATATATGTAGAAGAATTTTCTAAAATAGCTTGTGAAAGAGAGATTTTTTATCCAAGTGAACTATATTATAAAGCAAGTGATGAAGTAAGAGATAAATTAATAGAAAAAATTTTAAATACAAAATCTTCTGATGAGGGAAGTTGCCTTTTACAATGCCTTGCTATGATAGGAGATAAAAAATCACAAGATACTTTATATGAATTAAAAATAAATCCTAGACCTTGGAGAAAAAAACTTTATGTAGATTCAGATATTTATGCTGAAGAAGGTGGTTGGACTTTTGACAGTGATAATAACTATATAAAACTTAATTATGATAAATGTTTCTCTTTTGAAAAGGGAGAGAAAAAAGATGAGAATGGAACTTTTATTGCTAGAAAAAGAGGGGAAAAATGTCCACACTGTGGTGGAGAGATAATAGATATTCTAGTGATAGATGGAAGAGATGAAAGATTTTCATTTTTAGGTTTAGATGGAATTATCACTACAAGTTGTTGTCCTAACTGTGTAACTTTAAGCGAAGGGATTTCAAATAGATTTAATCTTGATGGAACAAATGAGATCTTAGAATATGAGGGAGAAGAGGAAAATTATTTTAGAGATGAGATAATAGATGAGATGGTAAATAATAATTTTGTTGTTTCTGCTAAAGAAAAACCACTATTTTATGGTGCATTTACAGATGATGTAAATACAATCGGTGGATTTGCTAGTTGGGTGCAAGATTGGGAGTATAGAGAGTGTCCAGAGTGTGGAAAGAAGATGAAGTATCTTGCTCAAATACATTGGGATACTATAATGGATAGTGCAGAGGGAACTTTATATATAGAGATATGTCCAGAGTGTAAGATAATTACTATGTTTCATCAACAAACTTAATTTTTAAGGAAACAGTGATAATATGAAAAACTTTGATATAGTGGCTCTTGTGTGTAGAGCAATCGTCATTTATATGATAATCGGCTGTACAATTTTTATTTTAAAACAACTTAAATATAATCTAAAATTTACAGTGATTATCTTTATATCAGTAGTAATTGGTTTAGGACTTATCTGCCTTTACAATTACTTTAAAAATTTTTAAAGTGGAGGTGCAATATGATTAATTTAAAAAAGAACAATTCTCTTGTTAGAAAAATAGGTTTTCTCTTTATTCTTGCTATTTTATTACAAATACCTATATTTTTTATTCATACAATAGTTGATGATAGAGGTTACTCATACAATAATATGGTAGAAGAGATTGGAAATGAGTGGGGAAGAAAACAAACTATTGCAGGAGTTTTTCTTACAATTCCCTTTGATGATAGTGAAACATATTATGATAATTCAGGAAAAGAGGCAAAAAGAAAGATTACAAAAAATTTGGTAATTCTTCCTGATGATTTAAAAGTAAAGGTTTATTTAAAAGATGAAATTAGAGAAAGGGGAATTTATAAGACAACTGTATACAATGGAGATATTATTTTAGAGGGTAGTTTTCCAAGTATAAGAAATTCTGTCCCTGCCAATATTTTTCCATACAATATTGGTATTGGGCTTGGGATAACTGATACAAAATCTATTATGAAAGTTGAGGAATTTATAGTTGAGGGGGAAAATATAGAGCTTGAATCAGGAACAGGAGTTACACAACAGGGGATAAATACTGGAATTTCAGGGACTATAAGACAAAATCTAAATCAAAAAGAGAAGATAAATTTCTCTGTAAAATTAAGCTTAAGAGGTAATGAGGGAATAAATATTCTTCCATTTGGAAAAAATAACCATTTTGAAGTAAGTTCATCTTGGAAAGCTCCAAAGTTTTATGGAATTTTACCAAGTGCAAAGGTAATTGATGAAAATGGATTTAAAGCAGAATGGGAAGTTTCTTCCTTTGTAAGAAATTATAAGCAAAGTTTTGTAGATGGGTTCTATGATATTACAGAGGGAAAAATCGGAGTAGATTTATATGAGGGGGTAACTCATTACAGGCAAGTTATGAGAGCTGTAAAATATAGTATGTTATTTATACTTTTGAGCCTTTTTGTAGTATATATTTTTGAGGTAACAAGCAAAAGATTTACCCACTATGTTCAATATGGAGTGGTGGGATTCTCACTTACAATGTTTTATTTAGTTTTACTTTCAATGTCAGAATATTTTAGCTTTAACTTAGCTTATATCATAGCCACTTTGATGGTGGTAATTCCAAACTCATTGTATATAAAAGCTGTAACTAAAAACAGTAAATATGGAGTTGGAATGTTAGTATTTTTATCTGGAATCTATGCTGTATTGTATTCTATTTTGAAGATGGAGCAATATGCACTTATAACAGGAACACTTTTATTGATGTTAGTTCTTTATGTAATGATGTATATTACTAGAAATATTGAGGTTTTAAAGGAGGATTAAAGTATGGCAAAGAAAAAATTAAGTGAAGAAGAAGTAAAATTCAACAATGAAATCAAAAAAATTGTTTTAGATATTTTAGAAAAAAATAAAAAGCCTATGATTGAGATTAGTTTATCAGATGAGAAACCAAATCTATTCCAAAGTAAATTTGGTGGAGTTCCATACTTACCTAAAGATAAAGAAGTGCCTAAAAATAAAGAAAATGAGCAACTTACTTTACTTGCTCAAATAAATATAGATGAGTTGCCAGAGAATAATATCTATCCTATTGAAGAGGGAATGTTACAATTTTGGATATTAAATGATGATGTACTTGGACTTGATTATGATACAAATTTAGGTGATGGGTATAAAATTATTTACTACAAAGATATTGATAAAAGTGTAACAGAGGAAGAAATTTTAGAAAAATATAAACCTTACAAAGATGAAGATAGTTATTTTCCAGTAGAGGGAGAATTCTCTTTAAGCTTTAAATTGACAGATGGATATTTTTCAGATAGTAATGATGATTTTAGAGAGATAGTAGATAGAGAGATGAAAAAATTTTATGATGAAAATAAAGAGAAATATAGTAATATATTAAAAATATATGATAAGGAAAATCAATTAAATTACTGGGAGATATGGGATATTTTAGAAGAAGATAAGGAAATTGGAGAAAAATTATTTGGAGCAGGACATAAGATAGGTGGATTCCCTGATTTTACTCAATCTGATATTAGAGAAGTCGGAGATTATGAGATACTACTACTTCAAATAGATAGTGATAGAACAGAGAAAAATGAGATTATGTGGGGAGATTGTGGAATTGCTAATTTCTTTATAAGGGAAAAAGATTTAAAAGAGCTTAATTTTGATAAAGCAATATATAATTGGGATTGTTGTTAAGGAGGTATATTATGTTAAAAATTGAAGATATTTTAAGAGAAGATTTTGATTGGGAAAATATAGAAATTGATGAAGATGAGTTTGATGAATTAGAAACAGCTTTAATTATAGATTACTTAAAGAAAAACTCTCCAAAAGAGAGACAACTTTTAGCAATAGATTGGAATTTTGATAATTCTAAAGAAGTTATTAAATGGATAGCAGAACAACCAGATACTGACAAGGGAACAGCTTTATTTTTATATTGGTATATGAATCCTCAATTCTTTAAAAAATATAAAGATAGAGAAGAATGTGAAGAGGAGAGTGATTGGGTTTTAGAAGATTATGATATTGTGGAAACTCTTGAGAAAAATTATATTTCAGGATTTTATAAAAATCAAAAATATGCTTTTAATCCTAAAAATGATGTATATTCTGGCTATGATTGGATAAAGGAAGTTGATGAAGATGAGATGAAAGCTGAGATACCAAAAAAGATGTATATAGCTTTAGAAGGAGAAGTTTTAGAAAGTCCAGGTTGGGGAGAAGGAATACCTGATGAAATTATTCCTATTTTTGATAAACTTTGCGAAGCATTAGATGAAGAGTAGGAGGTAAATTATGAAAAAATTAAATTCTGATTTTGTTTATTTGAAAGATATGTATAATGATGATTATTATCCAAGATTTTTAGTAGATAAAGTAAAAGATTGTATAGTGGAAGTAGTTGAGTTTTTAGAAAAGGAAGAATATGAGGATTTAGAAGAAGTCCAAGAAAAACTTGATGAGATGACAGAAAAAATTAATGATTTGCAAGATGAGTTTGATGAAAATGATAGTGAGATTGAAACAGTGGCAAGAGATAGTATTGGGGTAACTGTTGAAGATATACTTGATTATTTTGGAATAGATATTGATATAGAGGAAGCAATAAGGGAAAGAGATTGGTAAAATTAAATAAAACTTAAAAAGAGGTGATGCTTATGACATAAATTGTTTTTTGAAAATTCAAGAAATGGTTTTGTCATAAGCAGTTTTTATATTTTATAAAAGGTGGTTATATGGAAAGATATAATTTATCAGCAGAGCATCTAGTTAAACTATTATATAGAAAAAAGATTAATAGGGTAACTACCACAAACTCAGAAAACTTTTTTAATAGCCCTATTTTTGCAGAAGTCTTTGGAAATAATTCTTCAAATAATAATTATAAAATAAGTTGGGAAGAGATAAACAGAACAGAAATCAGATTAAAAACCAATCTTCCTAAAGTTTTAAGAAGATATTATCATGAGTGTGGAGATTTTGATATAAATAGATGTTTAAGTAGTATTTTAAATTTAGATGAGATTGGATTTTCTCATGATTGGGAAAGAGAAGCTTTAGAGGATGATGAAACTCCTAAAGATGAGATAGAAAAAACATTAAAAGAGATAGATAATTTTTTAATATTTTGGACAGAAAATCAAGGTGTATGGAATGCAGGAATAAAAAAAGAGGATCTATCTTTGGAAAATCCCCCTGTATATATGACAACTAATGATGATTTATATTCTTGGGAAAAAGTAACAGATGATATTGATACTTTTATAATAGTACAAATCTTAGATAATTTGGAAAGCAGTGGATTTTATTTTTTAACTTTTGATAGTGAAGAGATAGATTATCTTTTACTAGATAAAAAAATCTCAAAAGATGAACTGTTAAAAAATCCATTTAAGATAAAAGAGAGAAATTTAAAGTTTCCCATTTATTTAAACTATGATTATAAAGGAGATAAAATCTATATTTTCCAAATGAAAGATGATAAGTTTGAGAAATGCTTTTTAATAAAGCCAAGTGTAAAAAAAGATGAAACTTCTTATGCTGATAAAATTTTATTAAAAATAGCTGAGATTTTATCTTTTAATGATAGAGAGGTAGTAAAAAAACTAGAAATTATTCTTGAAGACTTTTGCAATTATCTAAGAAATAATATAAATTTCAGATATAATGATAATGAGATAAATGCCCTTTCTAATAGAGAAAAGATTGAATTAAAAGTTGTAGCTATGGTTTGGCTTTTGAGTGAAAGTGGATATATTTGCTATCTTGATTGGAAATGTGAACTAGAAGATTTTCAAATGATTTTTAATGTGATGAAAAAAGTTGGTATAGATGAAAATATCTGTAATATTGAAGATTTAATCCTTGATGAAGATGATGATATAGAGGTTTGGAGTGAAGAGTTTAATAAAGTATTCAGTAAAAAAGATATTTTCATTGGTAATATAGATACTAACTCTGATAGCTACTCTATTTTTCCTGTAAATAAAGAGAATTTTAAAAAATTAAGAGAATTAGGAAATAGAATTAATATGAAGATAGATTTTTTAAATTATTCAGAGGAGGAAAAAACTATGTGGCAGGAGATGTATGAGAGAAATAAAGAGAAATTTAGATGTAAAGTAGATTTAGAAAGTTATTTTATTGAAAAGAAGATAGGAAAAATGGAAGTTGATACTTTAGATATTGAAGAAGTTAATCTGCCTACTGGGGAAATTTTAGCTTGTGATCCATTAGTAGAACTTGGAGAGGTAAGAACATATCTTCAAAAAACTCCTCTTGGAAAATTTCCTGTAAAAATAGCTGTGGTATTAAGTGAAGATTATGGAGATAGATATGCTTGTGTAAAAGTTGAATTTAGTAAAAATAAACCAATAGTTTATGAATTAGCTGTCACAAGAACTGAAGAAGGAATGGACGAGGCTAAGGAAGATGAATATTATGGTTTTGGTGTAGATGCAGGAATGGGTTGTGTAGCAGATAAAAAAGCTCAAGAGGAATATTCAAAATATTGGAAAAAACTTGAAGAGGAAGGGGCAGACAATCCTTATGATGATATTTTTGAAGAACTGTTAGAAGAAAGTTTTAAAAAATTCCCTAAATATCAAAGAGATGGTGGAGATTGGGCTAATTTTATAATTCCTGACAGTGATTTAAATATCCCTGTTTTTGCTTCAGGTTGGGGAGATGGGGTATATCCTTGTTATTTTGGATATGATGAAAAAGGAGAACTTTGTGGATTCTATATTCACTTTATAGATATTGAAAGAGAGTATTCTGACGAAGAGGAGGAATAATTATGTTAGATAAATTATGTGAAAGAAAAGCTGGTTATCTAAGTTTTTGGGTAGGAAATTTTGAAAATATAGAAGATTTTTATAAATATATTCAATCATTTTACTGTATCTTTGAGGAAGATGAAGAGGAAGAAGAGTACAATCCTGAATATAATTTTTTAGAAAAAGATTTTAACAAAGAGTTAGAAAAAATATTTTCAGTGAATAAAAATTGGAGAAAAGATTTTGAAGAGATGTTTGAAGAATATTTTAATAGATTTGAATATGATTTTGGAGTAACATTTGATGAAGATTTTCAAATATGTGGAAATAGTGAAGAGCCAACTGATGAACTAGAAGTCTTATTTAAAGAATGGAAAGATTTAATAGAGCCTGTGAAGAAATTTTTAGGAAAAGACAGATTTGATAAAAAGTATAATTGTTTCTTTGGAATACCCTCTTGTAAATATGGAGGAGCTGTGAAAAAAATCTCTAATGAATGGGGAGAACTTGAGTTTTTAGGAAATGTAGAGGAAGATTTTTATTCAAATGATATAGCTGAAGAATATAATTCTTAATAAAAGGAGAGATAATTTATGAAAGAAAGAGTAAAAAATATTATTAAAAATTGGATTTTAAGAATAGATGAAGAGGAGACTCTTCCAAAAGAGATAATAGCTTTAAATTTTGGACTTTTTGAACCCTATGGAATAGAACTTACTGGCTCAGAGCTTTATAATTTTTATGATGACGACTGGGCTTGTGATGAAGATTTTGAACCTGCTGAAAGAACTTGTCCAGACTTAAATATTCCTGAAGAGATGGATTGGAAAGATGTTTTAGAAATGATTAGTGAAATTTTAGAAGAACTAGTTTCAGAATTAGATGATTTGGAGATATTGCAAGTGCCACATATTACAACAGGTTTTTGTGACAGTGATCTTGTAATTGTAAAGGGATAAAGGAAGTGATAATATGGCAATAATGAGGGATTTAGCAAAGGATTTTGTAGAATTTTTCGATTGTGAATATGAATACTTTCCTAATAATACATATGAAGAAATTATGGAAAAATTTGAAAAATATAGCAAAGAGGGAAAAGAGAAAGGATATTTTCCTGTGATTGTAACTGTTGATGAAACTCTTTTAGAAAGTTTATCTTTCAATATATCAGATAATGAAGAGTTTAATATAGAAGATGTAAGAGATTATAGAAAGAGATATATTTCATCTATTTTTTCAGAGGGTGGAAAAAATATTTTAAGAGATTTAATAGATAGAAGAAAAGCTGAGGCAGAAGATGACGAAATCTCTTTTAGTGAAGATATAATTGGAGAGTTTGAAGAAAGTGAAGAAGAAAAGCTTAATTCTCCAATAGGATTTTTAAATTATAGAACAGATAAGCCTGAAGAACTGTTTATAGTAAAAGTTCCTGTAAAAAATCCTTGGGAGATATTTGCTTGGTTTCCTATGGGAAATTGGAATGAGTGTCCTAGCACATCAGAGCATATGGCAATATCAAGATATTGGTTTAAGAAATTTGGAGCTGTACCTATTACAATAACTCACGATGTATTGGAATATAAAGTTGAAAAAATTATTACTGATAAAGAAACAGCTATGAAAGTAGCAATAGAGATGTATGGATATTGCCCTGATGTAGACCAAAGTTATGAAACTCTTGGACAACTAGCAGGAAGTTTAGTTAATTCTAGTGTATGGTATTTTTGGTGGGATTAGAAGGGAGTTTTATTACGGCTCTGCTCCTATAAAATATGGCAATGATGAAGTTAAAAAATCTATAAAAGAAAATGCAAAAGATTGGATTTTACTTATGCAAATGAGTGAATTAGAAATTGGAGATTATGGATTGTATTTTGGAGACAGTGGAAAAATATATTTTAATATCAGAAAAGAAGATTTAAAAAATAAAAACTTTGATAATGTTTGGTTAATTCTTCAATGCTATTAAACGAGGGAGGGAAGTTATGAAAAGAGCTTTTGAATTTATTGATGAAAAATCTCATAAATTTTGGTGGATAGAAAGTTTGGAAGAAAAATTTGTAGTAAATTATGGAAAAATAGATAGCATTGGAAAATACGAGATTAAAGAGTGGGATAGTATAGAGGAGTGTGAGAAACAAGTTGAAAAACTTATTAAGTCTAAAATAAAAAAAGGGTATAAAGAGATAAATAATTTTGATTTTGAAAATCGTTATTACTTTGATGATATAGAATATGATATAGATTTTCTTACTTCACACCCTAATTTTAGAAAGCATTTTACTGATGAACAACTTTATTGTAATTGTGGAGACGAAGAAACTCCTTTTGGAAGTGATACAGGAAATGATGTTCTTCATATAATAGAGGAGAAAATAAGAAAAAATAAAAATTTTAGTTTTTCAGACTTCCCTAAATATTTAATAGAAAAAGAATGGGGAATGGAATATTTTGAACCTGTACCTATAATTGATGAAAAAACATTTGCAGAGGAATTGAAAATAAAAGATAAAGGTCTAAGCAGAGAAGCTATAATTAATCAAAGTGATGAAGTAGTAATAGCCACAGCCTTTGCACAGATAAAAATAACTGGAAAAATCAATGAAGATTTAAAAGAAAAAGCATTGTTATCTTTAAAAAGAATGAAGCTAATAGCTAAAATTTGTGGTTATGGAGAATCTGAAATTAATAAACAACTATATAATGATTTAGAAAAATTTTGAGGTGGATTATGGAATATATGAGAGAGTTTTTAAAAAATGAAGATAGAAAAAGTTTTGATAATTTTTGGGAAAATAGCCAAAAACTTGTTTGGATAGATTGGAGAGAATATGATGAAGATATAATAAATTATATAGAGGGAGTAATCCAATCTGGAAAACTTTCAGGAAAAAATAAAGATGCTGACAATGAAATGGGATTTGATATATTTATAGAATGGAAAGGAAATGAATATAAAATATCTTATCCTGATAAAGAGGGTTCTGATAGAGATACAACTATTAAAACTTTAAATAAAATTATCCAACCTGAATATGAGATAAGATTATTTATGGAAAGTTTAGGAAATGATACTCTGGCTTTTGTCCCTCTGCTAAAAAGTGAGTGGGAAGAATTAGAAAAAAAGTTTGGAGATGAAAAAGTAAATTATTATTTTTCTAAGATAGATGATGAAAGCAAGATGTTTGATTTAGATATGGACGAACTTTTTAAAATTTTGGATAAAAGAAAAGAGATAAAAAATTTCTTTGATTAGAGGTGGAATATGAAGAAAATATTAATAGATGATTTTGAAATAGAGAAAAATGATTGGGGATATTATTTTACTGCCAATATTGATTTTTTAGGACAAAACTCAGAACTGCTTTTAAACTATGATACAGAAGAAGAGATTTCTGAAGTTGAATTAAAAGATATTTTAAATAAATCTCTAGAAAAAATAAATAATATGCTTGAAAAAGCTGAAAAAAACAGATCACAACTTATGAAACTTTTAAAAGAAAAAGATTATATAAATCTTGCAACTGAATGGGTAGAAGGTGCAGAGGAAGTTGAGGAAGAAGAAAATTGCTATCTTATAGATGACAATAAAGTTTATACTCCAATAACTGAAGAAGATTTTGAAAAGAGTATGAATTTTGGAGAGATTGCAACAGATATTTATTCAGACGGAGAAACAGAGGATATGTCAGTCTATATTACTTTTGAACCTGATTATTTTGCAGGACATTGTATAGAATGTTATATTGATAAAAATGGAAACTTTTTAGTTAATGGATTAGCAGGATAAGGAGGTAAATTATGAAAAAAGAATTACCATTTTTTAAATATCACCCAGACCCTTTAAAAACAGGAACTTTTGAAACAAATGAAACTGTAGTTTGTGATTGTTGTGGAAAAGAAACTGATGTATATTATTCTGGACCTTTTTATTCAGTTGAAGATGTTGAATATTTATGTCCTGAATGTATAGCCAATGGAGAGGCAAGTAAAAAATTTGACGGAGATTTTATAGATATTTATTTTGGAGAAGTTAGTGATGAAAATAAAATAGATGAATTAACTCACAGAACTCCAAGCTATTGTGGTTGGCAACAAGAAATTTGGGTAACTCATTGTGATGATTTTTGTGCTTTTCTTGGTTATGTAGGAGCTAAAGAACTGAAAGAAATGGGAGTTTTAGAAGAAGTTATTGAAAATGGAAGTCCTGAATTTAATGCTGAATGGAGTGAAGAACAGGTAGAAATAATAAAAAATATGGTTGATGGAGGACATGTTCAAGGATATTTATTCAAATGTCTTCATTGTGGAAAACATTTCCTATACTATGATGTTGATTAGAGGTAAAATTTATGAAAAAGTTAATTTTATCAGTTCTATTCTGTTTTGTGAGTTTTTATTCTTTTGGTTACCAAATAGATGAGAATTTTACAGGACAGGTTATTAAAAAATATAAAGATGGACAAGTAGAATCTATTGAAAATTTTAAAAATGGAAAACTTAATGGAGAGTTTAAAGAATTTTTTGAAGATGGAAGTTTGTCTCAAATAGGAACTTTTAAAAATGGTGAAATGAAAAGTATAAGAGTTTTCTATGAGAATGGAAATTTAAAATTTGAGCAAAATTTAAAGGATAGAAAAGGAAGATATAAAGGATATTATCCCAATGGACAACTAGAAGAAGAAGGAGAAGTTTTTCAAGGGGAGAAGATAGGAGTTTGGAGATATTATAATGAAGAGGGAAAACTTTCTTCAGAAGTTACATATTAAAAATAACCCCCTTAAGTTGTAGCCTTTAAGGGGGTTAAGTTATTAGTTAAAGTATTTTTTAATTAAAGCATCATATGTTCCATTAGCTTTTATTTCAGCAAGAGCTTTTTCTACTTTTTCAAGAAGAGCTTTATCATTTTTTCTTAAAGCAATTGCATATTCCTCTTGTTCAGCATCAGCTTCAGCAAGAACTAATCCTGGGTTTTGTTTTACATAGTTTTTAGCTGGTTCAGAATCAAGTACAACAGCTTCAACTTTATCAGCTTGTAATGCCATTATTCCAGCATAAGCAGCATTAAATCTTTCAATATTAACTCCTTCAATTTCACTAACAATAGTATCTCCAGTGAATCCAAGCATAACAGCAACTTTTTTACCTTTTAAATCATCAAAAGATTTTATTGAGTTATTTCCTTCTTTTACTATAATAACTTGACTAGCTGTATAATATGGTTGTGTAAATGATACAGTTTTCTTTCTTTCTTCAGTAGCTGTCATCCCTGCAATAACTAAATCTACTTTTTTCATTTGAAGAGCTGGTAAAAGTCCATCAAAAGACATATCTAAAACTTTTACATCTGCATCCATTACCTTTCCAAGCTCATTAACTAATTCAATATCAAATCCTGTAACTTCCCCTTTATCAAGATATTCAAATGGTGGAAACTCTGCATTTGTTCCAACAAAGATTTTGTCCTTTGCCATAGCTGAAACTGATAAAGATAAAACTAATGCTCCCATAAGTAAACTTTTAACAAATTTTTTCATAATCATTTCCTCCTGTATTTATATATTTATATTGCTTCATTAATTAATGTAGTAAAATTATTTATTTAAAACTTTATCCAAGAACTCTTTTGTTCTTTCATGTTTAGGATTTTCAAAAAGTTCGATTGGTGTAGTATCTTCTAAAATATTTCCTCTATCCATAAAGAAAACTCTATTAGCAACATTTTTAGCAAATCCCATCTCATGTGTTACAATAAGCATTGTCATTCCCTCTTTAGCTAGATCTCTCATAACATCAAGAACCTCTTTGATCATTTCAGGGTCAAGAGCTGATGTAGGCTCGTCAAATAGCATAATTTCTGGTTCCATTGCTAAGGCTCTAGCAATAGCTATTCTTTGTTTTTGTCCTCCAGATAGTTGGTTTGGATAAACAGCAGCTTTATCTTTTAATCCTACTTTTTCAAGGAGAACTAAAGCTTTACTTTCAGCTTCAGATTGTGAGTAACCTTTTATCTTCATTGGAGAAAGAGTTAGATTTTCAAGAACTGTTTTATGAGGAAATAGGTTAAAGTGTTGAAACACCATTCCTACTTTTTCACGAATTTTGTTAATATCTGTATCTACTCCCATAAGATCTTTATTGTCTATATAAATATGTCCAGCTGTTGGCTCTTCAAGTTTATTTAAACATCTTAAAAATGTAGATTTTCCACTTCCTGAAGGTCCTATTATAGCTATAATATCACCTTTTTTAACCTCTGTACTAATATTTTTTAAAACCTCTAATTTCCCATAATTTTTATATAAATTTTCAACCTTAATCACTTACTTTCAACCCCTTTTCTACATTTCTCATAACTTTAGTAAATAATGCTGTTAATACTAGATAGATAAGTCCAACTGCTAATAGTGGCTCAACTCCTCTATATGTTTGGCTTGTAATTATATTTGCTGATCTCAATAGATCTACTCCACCGATAAATCCAACAATTGAAGTTTCTTTTAAAAGAGTTATAAACTCACTTACAAGAGCTGGAAGAATTTTCTTAATAGCTTGTGGTATAATAACCTCTTTCATTGCTACTCCATAAGGCATTCCTAAAGCTCTAGCAGCTTCCATTTGTCCTTTATCTAATCCCTCAATACCTGCTCTTATTATCTCAGCAACATATGCTCCAGAGTTAATTCCAAATGAAAGTCCAGCTATAACAAGGATAGGTGTATCTCTTAAAACTCCAACAAATATTAAGTTTGCTAAGATCATCAATTGTACAACTGCTGGAGTACCTCTAATTATATCTACATATCCAAAAGCTAAAGAAGATATTGGGTTGAACTTTTCCCAACCTTTTTTATGCTTTAATGGATAAAATTGTGAAAGCTCCATAAGTGCAATTAAGATACCAAGGATAATTCCTATCATAGTAGCTAACAGTGTTGTTCCGATTGAAAAAGCTAGACCATTTAAGATATACATGTATCTATCTCCTCCAATAAAAATATCTTTCAGTAAAACTAAGTAATCCATTTGTTTCCCCCTTTATAATAATTAAAATTTTATTACTTGATTATAAAAAAAATGCAACCTCTAAAAAGGCTGCATTAAACTTTTAATAAAAAAATCAATAGAATAAATCTATTGATCACATTTCACTCTATGCTCATGGAATAAAAAATATAAATAGAAAAATTATAATCTATATTTTATACCCAATCTTTTCAAGAAAGTTTAAATTTGATCAACCAATTTTAAAGAATAAGGTTTAGTATTTAATTTTTGATTTTTCCTTATCCTAAATCTCCTGATCATTTTTCCCCTCCTCGTTTGCTTTTTTGATTTGCCTAATTGTACAACCTAAAAAAATAAAAGTCAAGCATTTTTTTAGATAAATTATTTTTATTTATTTAAAAAATAAAAAAATATTTCAATTTAAAGAGGTGGAAGTATTGACTTTTTTGAATAATAATGCTATTATAAAAGACATTAATACTATATTGAAGGAAATTATAATTAAGGACGTGGTAAAATGAGTTACAAATCAAAATTAGATCTTAGACAAACAGAGGTTGCAATAAAGCAAGTAAAGGACTTCTTTGAAAGAGAGTTAGCAAAAGAGCTAAATCTTACAAGGGTATCAGCTCCATTATTTGTTAAACCTGAATCAGGATTAAATGACAACCTTAGTGGAATTGAAAGACCTGTAAGCTTTATAACAAAAGCAGGAGACAAAGCTGAAATAGTTCATTCTTTAGCAAAATGGAAGAGAATGGCACTTCATAATTATAACTTCAATATAGGTGAAGGGCTTTACACAGATATGAATGCAATTAGAAGAGATGAAGATACAGACTTTATACATTCATACTATGTTGACCAATGGGACTGGGAAAAAATTATAGCAAAAGAGGATAGAACAGAGGAAACTTTAAAGTCAATAGTTGAAGGAATTTTTGGAGTTTTAAAAAATACTGAAGATTATATTTGTGGACTTTATCCAGAACTTTCAAGAAAAGTTCCTGAAAAAATTACATTTATAACTACACAAGAGCTAGAAGATAAATACCCTCTTCTTACTCCAAAAGAGAGAGAACATGCAGCAGCTAAAGAGTATGGAGCAATATTTATTATGAAAATAGGTGGAGTTTTAAACTCTGGAGAAAAACATGATGGAAGAGCTCCTGACTATGATGATTGGGAACTAAATGGAGATATTATTCTATATTATGAGCCTTTAGGAATTGGATTAGAACTTTCATCTATGGGAATAAGAGTTGATGAAGATTCTCTAGCTAAACAACTTAAAATTGCTGGTTGTGAAGATAGAAAAACTCTTGAATATCATAGAATGCTATTAAATAGAGAGCTTCCATATACAATTGGAGGAGGTTTAGGACAATCTCGTATCTGTCTATTCTTCCTAGATAAACTACATATTGGAGAAGTTCAAGCTTCTATGTGGCCAAAAGAGGTTCATGAAATTTGTAAAAAATTAAATATTCATCTACTATAATAGAGATATATTATTGCACTTAGACTATTTTTAGTTTAGGTGCAATTTTTTTAAAAATATATCGACACATTCAGATATATAATTATATAATAATTAAAAAATATAAGGAGAGAATAAAGTAATTATGAAAAAAATTGGTTTTATATGTGTTCACAACTCTTGTAGAAGCCAAATTGCTGAAGCTTTAGGAAAATATTATGGAAGTGAATATTTTCAAAGTTACAGTGGGGGAACAGAAGTTAAAGCTCAAATTAATCAGGATGCTGTAAGAATTATGAAAGAGATATATAATATAGATATGGAAGAAACTCAATATTCTAAACTTATTTCTGATCTTCCTAAATTAGATATTGTAATAACTATGGGTTGTAATGTAAACTGTCCATATCTTCCCTGCTCACACAGAGAGGACTGGGGGTTAGAAGATCCTAGTGGAAAATCTGATGAAGAGTTTAAAATAGTTATAAGAAAAATAGAAGAAAAAATTAAAAAATTAATTGAAGATATAAAGGAAAATAAAATTATCACTCTTTAAATAAAGAAAATTATATATTCTAAAAGATATTTTTACTAAGTAAAATTAAACTTATAATATATTTAATAGTTTAAATTAGAAAAAATCTATTGTATAATATAATCAATATAAAATATAGTGAGGTGGAGTATGTTTAAACTTATTAAAAATGTAGAGATTTACAATCCAGAATTTAAAGGAGTTCAAGATATTCTTTTTTGTAATGATAAAATTGTAAAAATTGATAAAAATATCACTTGTGAAGGATTTGAATGTGAAGTAATAGATGGAACAGGAAAAAAAGCTGTACCTGGATATATAGATCAACATATTCATATAACTGGTGGTGGTGGAGAGGGAAGTTTTAAAACTAGAGTACCTGAAGCTCCTCTATCAAAAATTGTTGAAGCTGGAGTTACTACTGTGATTGGAGTGTTAGGAACTGATAGTACAACAAGAAATGTAGAAAATATTGTAGCAAAGGCTAAAGGTTTAAAAGAGGAAGGAATCTCTTGCTATGTAACAACTGGTGCTTATGAATTTCCATCACCTACAATTACTGGAACAGTAAAAAGAGATGTAACTTTTATTGAAGAGATTATTGGAGTAAAACTTGCAATATCAGATCACAGAGCATCATACATTGATGAAGCTATTCTTGAAGATTTAGCTTCTCAAGTTAGAACTGCTGGAATGTTCTCAAATAAAGCTGGAGTAGTTGTTCTTCATATGGGAGATGGAGACAGACTTCTTTCTCAAGTTATGAATGTAATAGAAAAATCAGAAATTCCTATTAAACACTTTTTACCTACACATGTAAATAGAAAGAAAGAGGTTTTTGATTCAGCTATTGAATTTGCTAAAAAAGGTGGATATATAGATATTACTGACTCTTTTGCTGAAGAAGATTATGCTACTGCAGCTAAAGGAGTAGTTATGGCTAAAGAGGCTGGAGTTGATTTAAGCCACATAACATTTAGTTCAGATGGATATGGAAGTTTCTCTGACTATGATGCAGCAGGAAACTTAATTAGAATAGGGGCATCGCCTATCAATGTTCACCAAGCTGAAATCAAAAGACTTATCAATAATTATGGTTTCACTTTAAGTGAAGCACTTCAATTTTTAACAATAAACCCAGCTAAATTCTTAAAACTTTATCCAGCTAAGGGAGTTTTAGCAGAGGGAAGTGATGCTGATATGGTATTACTAGATGAAAATCTTGATATTACAGATGTTTTCGCTCTTGGAAAACAATTTGTAAGAAATAAAAAAGTTATTAGAAAAGGAACTTACGAAGATTAATCAAAAGAAAGATGGTGAAATCTAATGGAAGAAAAGGAAAATATAAATCTTGAAAAAGAGGAGTATAAAAAAGAGTATAATGAGAAAAATTTTCTTGATAAATTGAAGAAAGTTTTAAAAATTATAGGTGTTAAAGGTGTTTATATGCTTTTAATTTTATACAATACTTTACAGAGAAAGGATATTCCACCTAAAGAAAAATCTATAATTATTGGGGCTTTAGGTTACTTTCTTCTTCCATTAGATGCCTTACCTGATATTACACCAATAGTAGGTTATAGTGATGATATCTTTGCTTTGGGAATGGCTATTTTAAAAGTGATGCCTTTTATTGATGATGAGATAAAGAAAAAATCAAAAGAGCAGATAAAAAAATGGTTTAAAATTCCTGAAGTTGAATTAGATCTTTTGATAAAATAGAACTAAAGAAAAGAATAGTTTATATGAAAGAGGACTGTTGCAAATTAAGATACAACAGTCCCTTTTTTTAGTTTGTAATATTGTATTGCAAACTCCACAACCCTTGCAATAATTTATTTTCATATCAGAAATATAAATTTTCTCTGTATTATGTCCACTTTCCTTTGCTCCTTTTATAAATTGTTCACATAAAATATCTGAATTTCCATTTTTTCTTGGACTTGATGATAAAATTAAAATATTTTTCATAGTTAATCTCCTTTTAACTTTAATCTCTATATTTTTACTATATCACTTAGAGTTAACTCTAAGTCAATATTTTTATGTAAAATTTTAAAGAGTATTTGATAATTTTTTAAAAAATATCTAATCTTTTTATAATATTCATTTGTTTTTAAAACTTAAAGTAATTTCTAACTTAATTTTGGTAAAAAATCATCATCTGATTTTTTTAGCTGTTTTTTTACTAATTTTAGGTTTTCCCTTACCTTGTATTTGATAATCTTTTTTGTTATCCTTGTAATTGAAAGATATTTATTAAGTTTTGGAGGAGATAAAATGAGATACTACGATTATTTAATGCCTAGTGTTAATTTCTTTGGACCAGGATGTCTAGAAGTTATTGGAGAAAGAGCTAAAATATTAAATGGTAAAAAAGCTCTAATTGTTACAGATAAATTCTTAAGTTCTTTAAAAGGTGGAGCAGTAGAAAAATCTATTGAATACCTTGCTAAAGCTGGAATTGAAACTGTTGTTTTTGATCAAGTTGAGCCTAATCCAAAAGATGTTAATGTTTATGCTGGAGCTAAAATATACAAAGAAAACAATTGTGATATGATAATTACTATTGGTGGAGGATCTCCTCACGATTGTGGAAAAGGTATTGGAATTGCTGTAACTCATCCAAAGGATATTTGTGAATATGCAGGTATAGAAACATTAGAATTTCCATTACCACCTATTATAGCTGTAAATACAACTGCTGGAACTGCTTCTGAAGTTACAAGACATGCTGTTATCACAAATACTAAGACAAAAGTTAAATTTGTTATTGTGAGCTGGAGAAATCTACCACAAGTTTCTATAAACGATCCTATTTTAATGATTGGTAAACCATCAAAATTAACAGCTGCTACTGGAATGGATGCTTTAACTCATGCTGTTGAAGCTTATGTTTCAAAAGATGCTAACCCTGTAACTGATGCAGCAGCTATTCAAGCTATCAAATTAATTGCTACAAACCTTAGACAAGCTGTTGCTAATGGAGAAAATTTAAAAGCTAGAGAGAATATGGCATATGCTTCATTATTAGCAGGAATGGCATTTAACAACGGAAATCTTGGATATGTTCATGCTATGGCTCATCAATTAGGTGGACTTTATGATATGCCTCATGGTGTTGCCAATGCTATGTTACTACCACATGTTTGTCGTTACAATATGCTTGCTAATCCAGAAAAATTTGCTGATATAGCTGTATTTATGGGAGAAAATGTAGATGGATTATCTACAATGGAAGCTGCTGAAAAAGCTATTGAATCACTATTTAGATTATCTTCAGATGTTGGAATTCCTAAGAGTTTAAAAGAAGCTGGAGTTAAAGAGGAAGATATAGAGATTATGTCTATCAATGCATTAAAAGATGGAAATGCTTTCAGTAACCCAAGAAAAGGAAATGAAAAAGATATAGCTGAAATATTTAGAGCTGCTATGTAATATTATTAATTTAGAGGTTGAGAATCTGATCAGCCTCTTTTTATATTTATAGTGACTATTTTATTCCACTTTGATATAATAAAAATATATTATCTATAAAGTGGTGATAAAATGTTAAGGAATTTTAAAGATGAATTGCTGTTGATTCAAAAAGATTTAATGACTCTTACCAATATGGGGATTGTAATTATTGATATTGAAGGGGAATATATTACTGAAAAAACTAATTATTCAGGGTTTTGTAAACTGTTTCGTAAAAGCTCAAATCTTAGTTTATTTTGTGAAAAATGTGATTTAAAAGCTTTAAATAAGGTTTTGTTATCAAGAACTCCATATATTTATAAATGTCACTCTGGTTTGATTGATGTGATTATCCCTATTTTATATGAAGGAGAGATTATTGGAGCTTTTTTAATTGGACAATTTTTAATTGAAAATAGTGAGGAATTTGAAATAGAAAGAATTTTAAAGGAAAATAGTGAAAAAAATATAGATTTAAAATTACTTCAGGAAAAATATCAAGAGTTGACAGTTATTAGCTTAGAAAAACTTGAAAGCATAATTAGAATTGTAACTTATAGCACCTATTATATAGCTGATTGTATAAAAAATAATAGATGGTTGCATGTAAAAAGTAACATATCTAAAACCAAAATAGAGTTAAGCAATTCTAAAATAGCACCAGTTATAAAATATATAAATGAAAATATCCATGAGAATATATCTTTAACTTTAGGGGCTACCCTTTGCAATATGAGTCAATCTCAATTTGGAAGAACATTCAAAAGAGAAACTGGAAAAACTTTTAAAGAGTATATTTTATTAAAGAAGATAGAAAGAGCTAAGTTTTACATTAAAACTACTGATAAATCTTTTAGTGAAATATCAGATCTCCTTGGTTTTGAAGATAGTAGTTACTTTACAAAGTTATTTAAGAAATATGAGATAATTACACCAAAGGAGTATAAAAATAGATTAAAAAATAATTTATCATAAATAGTAAGTATCTACTTTTCTATTACTAATAAATATATAAAAAGAAAAATTCTATCCTAATATCAACTAAAGCCGTAATTCACTAGAGAATATTAGAATCCCTTAGCGAAATGGAGTTAAGAAAATGCAACGTGTTTGAGACGAAGTTGAGTTCCAAAAATAGAGAAGCTTTTAGCGACTACTATTTTTGAGATGCAGGAGTAGAACTCCTGCGATACCCATAGTGAATAAGCTTAGGGATTCTTTATTCTTTAGTATGAAGGCTAGTTGATATTAAAAATATAAGTTTTGAAAACTAAACTTTAAAAGATAATCTAGTATCATGTAAATTAAACTTTAAACTAGATAATTTTATTTAACTTTTGAATCAAAAACATATTTACCATTTTCTATTTTTAAAACAGTAACTGCTTTTACAGGATTATTATGATCATCAAAAGTTAAATATCCAGTTACCCCATCATATTCAATACCTTTTAAAGCATCTACAACTTTTTGTTTATCAGTAGTTCCAGCTTTTTCAATAGCAGTTTTCATCATATAAACAGCATCATATCCCAATGCAGAGAAAGCAGATGGATCTTCTTTATATGCTTCTCTATAATCTTTTAAGAAATTTTGAATCTTTTCAGATTGATCTTCAATTGAGAAGTGATTAGTAAAATATGAGTTTTCTATTGCAGCATAAGAACTTTTATCAAGAGTTTTAGCTATTCCATCCCAACCATCAGAACCTACAAATATTGAATTAACTCCAACTTCTCTCGCTTGTGTAGCAATTAAAGCTGCTTGTTCATAATATTCAGGAATAAGAATAACATCAGGGTTCATAGCTGCCAATTTAGTAAGTTGAGGTCTAAAATCTTTATCTCCATCAGAATATCCCTCTACTCCCATAACTTTCATGCCCAACTTTTCAGACTCTTCAATAAATGCTTTAGCTATTCCATCTGAATAGTCACTTGAGTTATTTAACATAACAGCTACTGTATCTGCTCCTAATCTTTCTTTAGAAGTGATTGCTAAAACTTTTCCTTGGTATGGATTAGTAAAACAAACTCTAAATACATTCGGTCCAGCTTCTGTAATATCCACTTGAGTTCCAGTAGGTGTAATTAAAGGCATATTATCTTGAACAGCAACCTCAGCCACTGCTAAAGTAGGCTTTGAAGTAACCTCTCCAATTATTCCTGCTACCTTTTCATCAACTAATTTATTGTATGCCATAACAGCTTCAGTAGAATCCCCCTTAGTATCAAGCATTACATATTCTATTTTTTTACCTAAAACCCCACCATTTTCATTTATCTCTTTAACTGCAAGTTCTGCTCCATTAGTAGTTGTAACTCCATAAATTGCCAAAGCTCCTGTTAATGGTGCCATTCCACCAATTTTTATAGTTTCAGGCTTAGCCACCTCTCCAGACTTACCACAACCACCTATTAACATCATAGCTCCAACAATAAACATATTAATCTTTCTCATAATTATTCCCCCTTAATTGTTATTTATATTTATTTTTTTATAAAAAAAAGACAACCTGCTAAGGTTGCCTATCAATCAAATTATTATTCAAATAAACTAATCTTTCTATTTTTAGATAACACAAAATAAACTTATGCTAAAAATAGCTAAAATTAGCTTCCTTTGAAGTATATTTAGATAAAAGACGAAGAATATAATTATTCCATACCCTAACAATATTATTTCTGTATTCAGTTTTAAGCATAAAGAGCAGTAGTGATAACAGTAATAATAAGTTAAGTAGTAATAACATATATTCAACCTCCTTTTAGTTTAATTTTTATCTTGTGTTGAGTATACTTCTATTTTTTAAAAAAATCAAGTATTTTTTTCATTTTTTATTTTTTTAAAAATTTACAGTTCATAAATTCAGTTTTTAAACTACTTCTATAAGTACAAGTTCCCATAATCTTTTTACATTTTATTGATATATAATCATCATAATCAATTCCAAAAGCATGTTCACATTGAAGAACTGGAAACTTCTCTAAATAACTTTCTTTTTCAATTTTTGTAACAATATACTTTTCCATAATATTTTAACTCCTAACTATTTTTAATAACTTAATATACTAAATATTCTTTTCTATGTCAAGTTCTTCTATATAGCTAGTTAAAAATATTAATCTAATAATATTTTTTTATAGAAAAGACTATTTTTTCCTTCCATCTCTTGTAATAGTTACTATTTGCCATGGAATAAATTTTCCACTTGTTTTTAAAGCTTCTACACAAGCTCTTTCAATTCCACTACAACAAGGAACTTCCATTTTTACAACAGTTAAAGATTTTATATTATTTAATTTTAAAATATCTGTTAACTTTTCCTTATAATCTCCTGAATCAAGTTTAGGACAACCTATAAGAGTTATATGATCTTTAATAAATTCATTATGAAAATTTCCATAGGCAAAAGCTGTACAATCAGCAGCTACTAAAAGATTAGCATCTTCAAAAAAATTAGCATTGCTTGGAACTAATTTTATTTGAATAGGCCATTGGCTTAATTTACTTTTTAATAAACTTGAGGCATATATTTCTTCTTCTAACTCATCTTGAGAATTATTTTTAAAAACCTCAATTTTATTTCCTAAACATGAATGATTAAAACTATTTTTAGACTTAGCCATTACAGCTTCTTCATCATATGGAAGGGCTTCTCTCTCTTCAAAAGTTATTGCTTCAGCATGACAACTAGGGAGACAATCTCCAAGTCCATCACAATAATCATCTCTCAATAACTTAGCCTTACCATTAACTAAACCTATAGCTCCTTCATGACAAGCTTTTACACAAGCCCCACACCCATCACATTTTTCTGTATCTATTTTTATAATTTTTCTTATCATAATACTCCTCCTTAAATTTCATAAGAGTATTATAGATAAAAAATCTTTAAAAATATGTTGCAATTGCAACAAAATATCTATTTTAAAATAAAATAATTTTTCTTATAATCAATTAATCCATCTTTTTTCATAGAACTAAGTTCACGAGATAGAGCACTTCTCTCTACAAAGAGATAATCTGCTAACTCCTGCCTATCAAATTTTATAAAAAATGAGTTACTTTTATTTTTTTGTGCCTCTGCTGAAAGAAACGATAGTAACTTTTCTCTTATAGATTTTTTGCTAATATATTCTAATTTTTCAGTAAATAGAATATTCTTTTTTAAAGAAATTTTAAAAATATTGGATAAAAATTTTAAGATCTCATCAGGATTTTTTTCACTATCTATTGAAAAGTTTTTTAGATCTAAAAATAAAATTGTACAATTTTGTGAAGCTTCAACCACTATATTTAAAGAAGTCTTTGAAAGAGCTAAAACTTCACCAAAAATTTCTCCACTTTTAAATTTATTTAAAATATTTCTATTCCCCCAAAAATCCTCTTTTATTATATTGATCTCTCCTGATAAAATTATCCCAATCTTATCTATTTCTTTCCCTATTTCAAAAATAAAATCATTCTTTTTAAATGATTCCTTATAAGAATTAAAAAATTTTAAAACAAAAATAATCTCTTCCTCAGTTAAATTAAAAAATATTGGAAGTTTTTTTAAAAATTCTATTTTTTCCATTGAATACCTCCTAAACAGATTATAACATGTACATCAGTTGCTTGTGCAACATAAAAAAAGATTATACTTAAGATACAAAATTATAGAAGGAGATAAAAATGTAAAATAAAATATTTTCTCTTCCAAAATGAGAAAATTTGCTCTCTTATTAAAGCTTAGATATAAAATATATAGATTTGACTTTTTTTAGAGAAAAATATATAATAATACTTGTGTTAAAAATAAGCCCTCGAAAAAAAAGAGGGCTTTTAATCTGTCAAGAGAAAAATTTTTCAAAAAGTTTTTAAAGAGATAAAAGAGAAGAATTTAACATTCTTCTAACACAATATCTAGTAATAATATAAAAAATAAATTGAAGATAGATAATTTTTTTATAAATCCTAGAACTCAACTTTTATAAGCAGTTGAAGAAGTCAAGTAAAAGTCAAATAAATATTATACATATTTTAAAATAACAATATATATGAAAGATATTTGAATTAATCACAATATATTGTATAATAATGATGGAAATAAAAAAGAAGGGGGCAGCTAGATGCATAAGATAGAAGTTATAAAAAGAAATGGATCTATAGTTGAATTCGATAAAAATAAAATTGAAAGAGTACTTGAAAAAATAGATAAAGAGGTTGAATATCTAGGAAAAGTCTCAATTAAAGAGATGATGGATGACATCATGAAGAAAATAAATGGAAGCACAAGAATATCTGTTGAGTCAATACAAGATATTGTGTTTTATGCTTTATGTGGATATGGGCTTTTTGAACAAGCAAAAGCTTTCCAAACATACAGAACTCAAAGAGCAGAGCAAAGATTCCAAGATGCAAACAGTGTATTTAGACACATGACTGATATAGTTGATATTGGAGATAGAGAGAACAGTAACAAAAACTCAATGTTACCATCAGTACAAAGAGACTTAATTGCTGGAGAATATTTCAGATATATACTTGAAAGAAACATTGATAAGGAACTTTGGTCAGCACATAGAAAGAAAACTATCCACTGGCATGACTCAGATGTTGATACAAAATTAACAAACTGTTGTCTATTTAATATAGAAGATATGCTTAGAAATGGTACTAGAATAACAAATGCTGATGTTTGTCAACCAAACTCTGTTGGAACAGCAATGAACATAGCTATGCAAATAATGGCTAGTATCAGTGCAAGTCAATATGGTGGTGTTTCACTTCCTAATTTCAACGAAGTTTTTGCTGAATATGCTAAGAAAAACTTTAAAAAGAACTTTGTAAAAGCATATAATGATAGATTATCAACTGAAGCTGGATTATCAAAGATTTCAACTGAAGAGATTGAAGCTATATATGGAAAAATCGACTCTGATAATCAAAAATTAAAAGAGGAGAAACCAGTTGAATTTGCAATTGCTAAAGAGAGAACTGCAAAGGATATTTATGATGCTTGTCAACTATTTGAGTACCAAACAAACTCAATTTTAGGATCAGCTTCTCAAACTCCATTTAGTACTATAACTTTTAATATCCCTACTTCTTGGGAGTCTGAAGAGATTATCCTATCTTATTTAAAAGTAAGACAAACAGGGCTTGGAGAAAAACATATACCTGCTATCTTCCCTAAACTTTCATATATGGCAGTAGATGGATACAATTTAAGAGAGGGAGACAAATATTTCTATATAACTAAAGAAGTTTCTAAATGTATAGCTAATACATATTATCCAGATATTTTATTCTATTCTAAAGAGGATTATGATGCTGGTAAATACTATGCAAGAATGGGTTGCAGATCAAGAGTAAACCATGAATATCAAGAAAATGGAAAATATCAACACTATGGAAGATTTAACTATGGAGTAGCTACTTTAAATGTTCCTCAAATCGCTTTAGATGTTTTAAAACAAGAACAACATGATAAGATATCAGGAAATAGACTTGAAAGATTCTTAGAAATTTTAAACAAGAGAAAACATCTTATGAAAAAAGCTATTGAAACAAGATTTAATAATGTTAAACATCTTCAAGCTAAAAAAGCTCCAATTCTTTTCCAATATGGTGGAATTGCTAGACTTGATCCTGAAGATACAATAGAAGCATTATTAAAAACAGATAGAGCTTCTGTGTCATATGGTTTCTTAGGGCTTGATGATGCTGTAAGAATCCTTTCTGATGATAAAGAGAATATCTCAACTCAAGCAGGACATGAGATGGGAATGACTATAATGAAGGCTATTAGACAACAAGCTGATGAGATAAAAGCTGAAACAGGTTTACCAGTATCAGTTTATGGAACTCCTGCTGAAAGCTCAATAGCAACATTCTTCAATAAAGATGTTGAAAACTATGGAGATATTATGCCTGAATGGTTAAGAAAAAGAGAATACTATACAAACTCTTTCCACTTCTCATCAGAGCTTCCAATAGATTGTTTTGATAAGATAGATGTAGAAGCACCATTTATTAAATACTGTAATGGTGGAAATATAATGTATGTTGAAAATGGTGGAAAAACATATAATAGTGATGCTATAATCGAACTTATTCAATATGCTCATGATGCTGGAATTGAGTACTTTGCAGTAAATACAATTTCAGATGTATGTTATGATTGTGGTTACACTGGAGAGATCACATATAATGAAAAAACAGCTAGTTACAAATGCCCACAATGTGGAAATGAAGATGGAATGAAAATGAAAATTCAAAGACGTTGTTGTGGATATATTTCAAACTACAATATAACTCATGCTCTTGAAGGTAGAATGAAAGAGATAAAAAATAGAGCAATCCACGTGAAATAATTATGAAGATAATATCAATAGTAGAAAATGACCCAGTTAATAGTATGACTGGGTTTACATTAACTTTTTATTTTGCAGGTTGTTCTCATGGTTGTAAAGGCTGTTTTTCAAAAAATACTTGGAATTATGACAGTGGAACAGATTATACTCTTGAAACTATTAAAAATATGATTTTAAATTCAAGATGGAAAAATGTAACTTTTCTTGGCGGAGATCCTCTTTTTGAAAAAAATCGTGAGGAAGTTTTAGAGCTAATCCATTTTATTAAGGAAAATACAAATAAAAAAATCTATCTATGGACAGGTTTTCTAAAGGAAGATGTGGAAAAATGGATAGATGTTAAGTTGATAGATTACTTAATAGATGGTAAATTTGAAATTGAGAAGAAAGATTTGAGATTGAGATTAAGAGGTTCGTCAAATCAAAGAGTATTTAAAAATGGAATTGAAATAGAAGTATAAATAGAAAAGGCTGTTAAAGATTGATAATTAAAATATCAACTTTAGCAGTCTTTTTATATGATATAAATTATAGTTTATCTAATTCTCTAGCATATCGCTAGGTTTTGGCAAAGTACCTTTATTTTTAGCGATTATTAGTCAAGTTAGTTGTCTAAACTAAGATTTTAAATACAAAAAGAGCTGAACATTTATTTGCTCAGCTCTTTAAATTTATTTATTAGTCTGGATTTACAACATACTCTGTAAGTTCGTTTACAAACTTAAGTGTCTTATCGTTTTTATCATTAACTGGGTTAAATTCTACTATATCAACAGATGTGATTGAGTAGTTTTTAAATAGATACTTAAATGTTTGGAAGATCTCATCAGTAGTGAATCCATTTCTTACTGGAGTACTTACCCCTGGTGCTAATTCAGGGTTAACTGAATCAACGTCAAAACTGATGTGAAGGTTATCTATTTGTAAGTATTCTCTTATTTCTTCAAGGATATTATCAAGTCCTTTTTGTAGTACTTCATCGTGATAGATTACTTTTACTCCAAGTTGATCAATAATCTCTCTCTCTTTAAAGTCAAGATCTCTTGCACCTAGTATAACAACATTTTTACTATCTATTTTAGCCCCTTCATAGAAACAGTTTACAAGATCTCTATCCCCTGCTCCTTGTAATAGTGCTAAAGGCATTCCATGGATATTTCCAGTAATAGTTGACTCATCAGTATTCATGTCTCCGTGAGCATCTATCCAGATAACTCCAATCTCTTTTTCAAGTGAAACTCCTGAGATACTTCCTAGAGCGATTGAGTGGTCTCCACCAATAACTATAGGTCTATATCCATCTCTTACAGCTTCATTTACTGCAGTTGCAAGTTTTTCACAAGTGTTAAGAATTGTATTCTTATATTTTAAGTTCCATTCATTGAAGTTTTCTTTTTGTTTTTCAACTTCAATAATTTCCATCTCATCAAATGTATCTGGGAATGCTTCACATAATGTATCTGGTCCAAACTCGATTCCAGCTTTGTTTGCTCCTAAGTTCATAGGCACACCAAACATCATGCTCTTCATCTTTTCTGTATATAGGTAGATAGCGTCTTCTTCTTCAATTACATTGATATTAATTAATTCAGGATCTGCCATACCTTGAATATGAAGTTGAGCTTCTTTTAAATCTTCTACATATTCAATAATCTCTTCAGTAATTCTTTCTCCTGGAGTGATAATAGGAATTCCAGGTGGATAAGCCATTATCATCTCTCCACAGATCTTACCAGCACTTTCTTTAAATGGAATAGTGTTCTTTTCACTGTAGAATGCTTCCCTTGGAATTAGAACTTGCTCAGGGATTCCTGGCATTCTAATTATATTTCTCTTAATTTTATTTCCTTTTCCATAGTATCTATTGCTAATATCTTTAAGAGCTGCAATAAATTTATCTATACTTTCATCAGTATCTCCTATTGTAATAAGTCCTAAAACATTATAGAAGTCTGAAAGTTCCATTTGAATATTGTAATCATCAACAAGTAGAGTTTCTAACTCTGCCCCTGTAAGTCCTAATTCTTTAGCTGTAACAGTTACTTTTGTAGGGTCAAAAGCGAATACTCCTTCTCTTCCTACAATCTCTTCACCAAAACAAGACATTCCAGGTATTTTATTTACTTCACTTCTAAATCTTTTAGCAAGTTTAATAGCTTTATCTAAAAGAGCTGTTCCTTCAGTTGCTATTTGTCTTCTAGCACAATCTAATGATGCCATTAAAGGATATGAAGGTGAAGTTGTATGTAATAAACTTAGTATTTGTTGAACTTTATTTACATCAATTCTATCTGAATTTACATGTAAAAGTGACATTTGAGTCATAGCTCCAATAATCTTATGAGTACTTTGAGTACACATATCTGCTCCAGCATCTACTGCTGAAATAGGTAGATCATCATGGAAGTGAAGATGAGGTCCATGAGCTTCATCTACTATTAGTGGAATATCATAGCTGTGAACAATATCAGCTATCTTTTTAATATCAGTAGCAACTCCATAATAAGTTGGGTTGATAATAAGTACAGCCTTAATATCTGGATGTTGCTTTAACATATTTTCAACAGTTTGAGGTCTGACACCATGAGCTATTCCTAACTCCTCATCAATCTCTGGGTTCATATAGATAGGTTCAGATCCACTTAAAATAATTCCTGCTGAAACTGATTTATGAACATTTCTAGGAACAAGAATTTTATCTCCAGCTTTCATTACAGACATAATCATTGCTTGAATTGCCCCTGAAGTTCCGTTTACTGCAAAGAAACTTTTCTTTACACCATAGGCATCTGCTGCCAGTTCTTGTGCTTCCTTTATACAACTTTTTGGTTGGTGTAATCCATCTACCATTTTAAAAATAGTTACATCCATGGAGAAAGGTCCATTCCCCATAAAATCATAAAATTCTTTATCTACTCCTTTTCCTCTTTTGTGTCCAGGAACATGAAATGGAAGAATATCTCTACCAACATATTCATTTTTTAACACTGAGAATAGTGGAGTTTTACTTTGGTCTAGCTTTGACATCTTACCTCCTTATAGTTAAATTTTTTATTTTATATATTTGTAGCATAATGCTATAATAAATATTATCCAAATTCTGTAATTCTTCAAATACGATGTATTGTAAGACTTTTTATAAAATTAGTCAATCATTTTTAATTTTTTTAGGAGAAAAATATGAAAAAAATTTTAATACTTATCTCACAAGGGGTTGAAATCCTTGAGGTATCTCCCTTTATTGACATTTTTGGCTGGAATATGGTTGTAGGAAAAAAGAACACTATAACTACCACAGTTAGCATACATGATATAATATATTGTACATGGAATTTAAAAATTTTTCCACAACTAAATTTAAAAAAAGAGAATATTGATCTTGAAGAGTATGATGCTTTAGTTATACCTGGTGGATTTGGTAAGGCAGATTTCTTCAATGATATGAAAGATTCTATCTTTAAAAATGTAATTCAACACTTCAATGAAAAAAATAAAATAATTGTAGGAGTTTGTACAGGGGTTATTCCCTTAGGAGAGGCAGGAATCTTAAAGGGAAGGAAAGCAACAACTTATCTACTAGATAATGAAAGATATTTCTCTCAATTAGAAAAATATGGAGCTATTCCAATAAGAGAGGAGATTGTAGAGGATAAAAATCTTATCACTTGTTCTGGACCGAAAAATGCTTTAGAAACAGCATTTCTACTTTTAGAAAAATTCAGTGACAAAGAAAATTGTAATATTGTGAAAAAAAATATGTGTTTTTAATATAATTTTTATTTTTTTGTGTTAAAGATTAAAAAAAAGGATGAAATTTATATAAATTTATGTTATTCTTATATTAGGTAGTAAAAATATTATATGAGGTGAAATTTATGAAAATTACTGAAAATGCAGTTGTAACACTAGAATTTAAAGTTTATGATAATGATACAAATGAGCTTTTAGAAGATACAAAAGAAGTTGGTCCTTTCTTCTATATCCATGGAATTGGAGCTTTTGTTCCTAAAGTTGAAGAAACTCTTGAAGGAAAAGAAAGAGGATTTAAAACTGTTATGACTCTTACTCCTGAAGAAGGATATGGAGAATATGATGAAGATCTTATCATGGAAATGAGCAAAGAAGATTTTGCTGACTTTGATGATATCTATGAAGGAATGGAATTTGTTGCTGACATGGAAGATGATGAAACTGGAGAAGAAAGCGAACAAGAGTTCGTTATCACTTCAATAGAAGATGATGTTGTAACTACAGATGGTAACCATCCATTTGCTGGAAGAAACTTAAGATTTGAAGTTGAGGTTACAGGAGTTAGAGAAGCTTCAGAAGTTGAGCTTGAACATGGACACCCTCACTTTGAAGGATTTGAAGACTAATAATTTCAGTTAAAAAAGGGGAAGAAATTCCCCTTTACATTTATAATTAAATTTATTTAGGAGGAAAAGTTTTATGAAAATTGCTTTAGGTGCTGACCACGGAGGATTTGAATTAAAAGAAAAAATAAAAGCACACCTTATTGAAAAAGGATATGAAGTTCTTGATTTAGGAACTCACTCAACTGAATCAGTAGATTACCCAACTTTTGGACATGCTGTTGGACATGCTGTTGTTGATAAAAAAGCTGACTATGGAGTTCTTGTTTGTGGAACTGGTATTGGTATATCTATTGCTGCAAATAAAGTTCCTGGTGTAAGAGCTGCTCTTTGCACAAATACAACTATGGCTAGACTTACAAGAGAACACAACAATGCTAATATATTAGCTATGGGAGGAAGAATTGTTGGTGACGTTCTTGCTCTTGAAATGGTAGATGTTTTCTTAGCTACTGAATTCCAAGGTGGAAGACACGAAAAAAGAGTAGATGCAATAGAAAATATTTAATTAAATTTTAGGAGATGATTTTTTATGGCTACTATATTTACTAAAATTATAAATAGAGAGATCCCTGCAACTATAGTTTATGAAACTGATACAGTATTGGCATTTAAAGATATTGCCCCTGCTGCTCCTATTCATATTCTAGTTGTTCCTAAAAAAGAGATTCCTACTATTAACGATATAACTCCTGAAGATAAAAATATAATAGGAGATATGTATCTTGCTATTGCTCATATAGCTAAAGAGCTTGGAATAGCTGAACAAGGATACAGAGTTATCACAAACTGTAACGAATATGGTGGACAAGAGGTTTTCCATCTTCACTTCCATCTACTTGGTGGTAAAAAAATGGGAGCTCTTGCATAAAATAAAAGAGAAAGAGAGGTGTAAAAACCTCTCTTTAATTATATCTCATCTGTTTTTTCAAAAAAGAACATCTCACTTTTACAATTTTCTTCACATTTATATAAAGTGATGCTCTCTTCTTTTATCTGATTTTTATACTTCTCATTTTTCCCTAATGTTGTAACTTTTAATTTAAAGAATTTCTCCTCTTTTTTACTGATCTCTTCCTCTTCATCATAAAAAATATCAGCTTCAAAATTCTTAGGAGCTATCCCCATAAAATCTCTAAAATCAAATAGACTATTTTCACTTTTCCTATCTTTTAAAATCTCTGTTACAAAATTTCTTATATTTCTTTCAGAATAAGGACTTCTATTGTACACTAAAGCATCTAATCTCTTATTATAAGGTATATTTTTTATACTTGTAATTCCCAATGTAATATGAGCATCAGCCCCTATCATCTTTAATAGACTTAAAGGACGGATATCATTTTTTCCCTTTAACACAACAATAGTTACATCAGGATACAATCTTTTTACTTTGTGATAGTTACACATAATTTTATCATAATTTTTATCACTAATAGTTAAAATTCCAACTCCATTGATAGACATAATCCAAGGATCAATAGAGTTGTATAGATCTAATTTGTAACCAAAAGGAATTGAATTTGATTGGAGAAAATCATCTGTTGTTTTTTCATCGAAGTTAAAATTGTGATATAAGTTCTTTAATTTCTCTATATCAAAATCCCCTAAATTTTTTATTGTAAGTACTCCTCTTACTCCTAAATCATTGGCTAGATACTCTCTATCACTAAAGACAACTGTATTTTTTAGATACTCATATCTTCTTTTACTAAGAAAATATCTTTTTAACTCATCTAACATACTTAAATTTTCTTCTGTATTACTTTTAAATTGTAAAAAAATTAGATAATCAGTCTCAGAATTTCTTAAAATATCTGTTATAGATGTTTTAAAATTTTCTCTATTCACCAATATCATTTTTTTCTCTTTATTATTGATTTTCTCCATAAAAACAACCTCTATCTTCTATTTGATACCTATATATTATCATTTTTTTATGTGAAATTAAACAAATATTTTAAACTATACCATTTATATTAACTTTATGTTATAATAAAAATGGTGATGGAGTATGGAAAATTTAAGGGAATATAAAGAAAAACTAGAGAGAATCGAGGCAAATTGTAGAAATTGCCATGCTAAGATGTGTAATATTTGTCCTAATAATAAGATAAAAACCAAACTTAGAAAAGAGATTGAAAAATTTGAAGGAAGTTCAGAAAAGAAAAGTTTTTTGAAAAAACTGAAAGAGTTTTTCAATTAAAATTTTGATAGAAAATTCTTGAATTTTCTAAGATTTTGCAGTAAAATCCTCTTTAGAATTATATTTCTTAGGAGGATTTTATGAAATTTTTACCAATCTGTTTACTATTTATCTCTAATATTTTTATGTCTTTTGCTTGGTATGGGCATCTGAAAAATACTAAAAGTGCTTTACTTTTTGCAATTATCACAAGTTGGGGAATAGCTTTCTTTGAATATTGTTTTTCAATTCCAGCTAATAGAATTGGAGCTCAATATTTTACAGTAGCTCAATTAAAAATTATCCAAGAGGTTATTACTTTAATAGTTTTCTCTGGGTTCTCTATTTTATACTTAAAACAAGAGTTTAGATTGAACTATATCTATGCTTTTCTTTGTATGATAGGGGCAGTGTACTTCATGTTTAAAAAATAATTGAATTAAGTTTTCTTGATAAGGAGCAGGAGAAATATCTCCTGTTTTTTTATAAACTATTATTAATAATATATAAAGATTGACACAAGGGGTTCACCTTGTTATTATAATAATAGCAATAAAAATAGGTGGTGAAAAAATGAAATTTTTTAAATTTTTAAAGAAAATAATATTTGGAACTATCTTTTTTGTAATAAAAGAGATATTTTCATTTTTAATAAAGGGATTTCTATTTTTAATTATTCTCTTTGGAATTAGTGGAATAGTTTTAAATGAGATATTAGAAAAAGATAGTATAACTTTAGAAAATGAAAGCTATATTGAATTAGATTTAGCTAGAGAATTTAAAGAGAAAAATAAAAATCTTCCAGAGATTTTGAAAAATGAAGATATAAACTTTTATTCACTTCTTAAAACTTTTGATTCTATTGAAAAAGATGAAAAAGTAAAGGGAGTTATACTTAAATTAGATAATTTAGCTTTAAATAGAGGACAGATTGAAGAGTTAAGCGAGAAATTAACTTCATTAAAAGCTAAAAATAAAATGGTGTATAGCTATATGACATCTGTTGATAATAGAAATTATTCTCTTGCTACTAAAAGCAGTGAAATATTTATGCCCCCAGCAATGAGTGCAAATGTAAATATCACTGGATATTATGCTGAAATGATGTACTATAAAAACTTAGCTGATAGATTGGGAATAAAAGTTAATGTAGTCCATGTTGGAGACTATAAATCATATGGTGAGCAATATGTAAAGGATAAGATGTCTCCAGAGTATAAAGAGAATATGGAGAGACTTTTAAATAAGGTCTATGATAATTTTGTAAAAAATATTAGCAAAGATAGAAAGCTAAATGAAAATCTAATTAATGAAAGAATTTTAGCTGGAGATTTGATGGTTTCAGAGCCTTATCAACTGAAAAAGTTGGGAATGGTAGATGAATTGGTGTATTATGAACAACTTAAAGAGTTTTTAGGAAAGAAAAAAGTTGTCCCTTTAGAAAAATATGCTCAATATGTTCAAAATAGTAAAAAAACAAATAGAAAAAATAGTGATAAAATAGCTATTATCTATGCAGAAGGAACTATTTTAATGGGGGAAGAGCCTAGAAATCTTTCTGATCAGTTAACTCCAAATACAATAGTAAATGAATTAGATAAAGCTTTAAAAGATAAAAATGTAAAAGGGATAGTATTGAGAGTAAACTCTCCTGGTGGCTCTGCTTTAGCCTCTGCAATAATTAACAACAAGATCAAGGAAGTTAATAAGGTTAAGCCTGTGTATGTCTCTATTGGGGGAATAGCAGCTTCTGGAGGCTACTATATCTCTGCTGATGCAAAGAAAATTTATGCTGATAAAGGAAGCCTTACTGGTTCAATAGGGGTTGTAAGTTTAATTCCAAATATTAAAGAGTTAATTGGAAAAATAGATATAAATGTAGAGGAACTAAAAAAAGGTGAGTATGCTGATATATACTCTTTGACAAATGAAGTTAATAAAGATAAGTTAGATAAAATATATGCTTCAAACTTAAAAGTCTATGACGAGTTTTTAAATGTAGTTTCAGAGGGAAGAGATCTGAATAGAGAGTATGTTCACTCAATAGCTCAAGGAAAAGTTTGGCTAGGAGAAGAGGCATTTGAATTAAAACTTGTAAATGAAATTGGAGGAATAGAATCTACAATAGCTGGTTTAGCTAATGATCTGAATCTAACTAATTACAATGTTATAGAGATTTCAGAATCTTTAGATTACAATTCACTATTAAAAAAATATGTACCTTTAATGAAATTAAGTGAAAAAATTCAATCAACTTTTATTGAAAAAGAGTTATATTTCAAATCTTTATACTATTTTCCCTATAATATTTAAGTAAAGGTTGAAAATTAGGTATAAATTATGATATAATCAATCGTAAAGAACACAAAACTAGGAGGAAATGATAAATGGTTAGAAAATTAAAAGGTGGAAGAACTAATGGAGCAGGTAGCCAAATGGATATATTAAAACAAGCTCAAGTTATGCAACAACAAATGATGGCAGTTCAAGAAGGATTAAAAGAAAAAGAACTTGTTGCATCAGTTGGTGGAGGAGCTGTTACTGTTAAAGTAAATGGACAAAAAGAACTTCTTGAAGTTAAATTCACTGATGAAGTAGTTAAAGAAGCTGCTGAAGATAAAGAGATGTTAGAAGATTTAGTTCTTTCTGCTGTTAAAGAAGCTATGAGACAAGCTGACGAATTAGCTGAAGCTGAAATGGGAAAAGTAACTGGTGGAATTAATATCCCTGGATTATTCTAATTAAATAGCTATAATAAAATAATGACTACACCTAAAATCTTAGAAATTAAGATAGAGGGTGTAGTTTTTTTATCTCTTCTAAAGGCAGTATACTAAATCTTATTTAGTAAAAACAATTAACAAAAAAAACACCTAGAAACTAATCTAAGTGTTTTTTATAATCCTCCAAGGTTAAATAAAATTTTTATCTCATCTAAAACCCAATTTACATTCCTACAAGGTTATATATTTAGTTTAATTATATCTTATAACCTAAAAAAAATCAACAAAATTTAAATAAAAATAAATTTTAATGAGATTTTCACTTTCTAATCCTCCAAGGTTAGATAAAATATAGTTTTATTATTTACTATGAGCTATAAGAAATTTGAAGTTTTATCATCTTTCATTCCCCAAAACTCTTTATTTAACCATCTGCTTTCACGATTTTTAAAAACTATCAAAGAGTCTCTATCTTTTCTTATCCACTCATTTAACTCATATTGTAATTTCTTTAGTGAACTTGGTGTCAATTCTCCTTCAAAAGTTGAATTTTGTATATGTGTTAAATATTTTTTACAAATTTTAAAAACATTTCTTAAAACCCTTGCTCCTGTTTCGTCCAGTCTTATATCATAAACTAAAATAACATACATTTTTACCACCACATTTTAAATCCATCAAATTTTTTATCTCCTAACAGATGTTTTATCAATTTATAGCACTCTAATTTTATCAAAGTTTGATAACTAACCTCTCTTTTTAACTCCTTATGAGTAATAGTTTGATTTAATTTTTTCTCATACTCCTCTAAAATCTTCTTTCTTCCCTTATCTTTCAAATAATAAAAATTAGAATCCTTTGCAAAATCATCTTCATTTATCATATTTCTATTTAAAAGAGAAAAAATCATTCTATCCACTATTAAAGGTTTAAAAATCTCTGTTATATCTAAGCAAAGAGAAAATCTTCTATCTCCTGGACTATGAAGATAGCTTATTGTTGGGTTCAGTTGAGTTTTATAGATCTCAGATAAACAAGTTGTATAGATTAATGAGTTAATAAAAGATATTAAAGTATTGATCATATTATCTGGTGGACGTTTTACCCTTTTTTCAAAATCTATCTCTTGATTTATTATTTTACTCCAAGTTGAGTAATATACCTTTCTTATATTTCCCTCTATCCCCATTATTTCATTTACCTCTTGAGCCTTATCCAATTCAAGTTGATAACTTTTTATTATCTCCATCTCATTTTTCAGATCTTTTCCTCTACCATTATAGTATCTCAAGTTTCTAAAAATATTATCACTGGCACTTTTTATAATCTCTCTAGCTAACTCTACCCTTTTCTCCCTATCTTGAAAATATTCAACCTGTTTAACCAAAAGTTTTCCAGAGACATTGCTCTCTTTAGGATAGAAACTTCCTGTATAAAATCCATAGTAATTAAAGAAATGAACAGCTTTTTTATTTTGTCCTAAAAAATTTAAACATTTAGTATTTAATGTCACCTCGCCAAAAAGATAGATATCACTTGTCATCTCAATTTTTAAGGCTCTGTCATTAAAATAAATATTATTATCTTTTCTTCTTAATTCCCCATTTGAGAAAATATAATATTTTTCCATATTCCCTCCCCCTTAGATATAACAATACTCAAAATAAGTACATTTTTTACATATCTTTAATTTTTCTAATTTAGGTGGCAATTTTAAATTTACAATCTCTCTTATCTCTAAAAGTATCTCCTCTATTCTTTTTTCATCCTCTTCTGTTAAAAATATCTCTTCCCTCTTTTTTAACTTAGGATAGTCCAATATCCCTTTTTCAATATTTATACCTCTTTTTCTTAAAAAATAGATATAGTATTTCAACTGCCATATTCCTGCTTCTTCAACACTTTTTTGCTTCTTTACCTCATGTAGTATCTTCCATTCTTTAATAAAATCAATATTTACTGTATTGTCTATTAAAACATGTTTTAACTCTCGAGAGTAACTATTTTCATCTATCAACTTTCCAATTATTACATCTTCATTTTCACTTTCCATTTGAATCTCATTTGCAAAAAACCACAGTTTTCTTTTACAAACAAAATAGTAATAAAACATAGTTCCAGATATTTCTCTTTGCATACCCCACCTCACAATTATAGAAATCTATCTTCTATATGTTCAACAGCTTCTTTTTTGCTTACAGAAAATCCCTTTTCAAAAGAGTAATCACAATCTAAAATATATATTTTTTCATATTTTCCTAATTGAATCTCTTTTAATTCACTTGTAAACTTTTTAATATTTTTTATCTCATACCCTTGAATACTTAAAGTCAGATCTCTAATCTCCATTTTAGCAAATAGTTTTTCTTCCTTTGAGTTATTCTTTTGATCAATAATCTCTAAGTTTTCATCTATTCTATCTAGATTTTCCTCATAGATATTTTTAGGAATTACCATAAAACTCTCTATATTTCTAAATTCTTTTTCTACCTCTTGCTTTTCTTTTTCATATGGTCTTATGAGTTCTAAATATCTTAAAGTATCCTTAACTTTTTGATAATATTCAGTATTTTCTAAATTTTCCAAAGTATATAGTTGTGATACATACTCCATTTTGCTATCTTCATCTAAATTTCCATCTATCTTTTCTAATATTAGATTTTTAGATTTTTTATATATTTCTTTATCTATAACATAGCCTATTCCTGTATTTTTTTGTTCTTTATCTCCTAAGAAAACAAAACAATTTGCTTTTTCCTCTTCAAGTTTTCTATTTCTATAACATCTTCCCATTCTTTGGAAAAGTCCATTTAAATCAGATAATTCTGTAATTAAAATATCAAAATCTATATCTAATGAGGCTTCTACAACTTGAGTTGTAATCCATATTCCATAATCTTTACAATGTTTATCCCCTAATTTTAAAATCTCTTTCTCTTTAATTTTTCTATCTCTCTTTATATATTTACTATGGAAAAGATTGATTTTTCCCTCATCTGGAAGTTTCTCTTTCAACTCACTATAAACCCTTTGAGCCTCTTTCACTGTATTACAGATAACTAAAACCTTATTCTTGTTAAACTTAGAGATTATAAAATCTGTATCTATAAGATCTTCAATAACTTTTACATTGTGTCTTAAAGGTAGATCTTTCTTTGTAAAGTTTGGAGATACTTCAAACTTAATCCCCTCTTTAGACAATAACTCCTCTACAATTTTAGGGAAAGTAGCTGTCAATATAGCAAATTTACCACCCATTTTTGTAATATATTTTAACCCCTTTATTACATAGGCTAATAGATCTGGAGAGTACATCTGTATCTCATCTAAAACCACTTTAGAATATGCAAGAGTAGCTAATTTAGGCTCAAAACCTTTATGTCTGTAAACAAAATCAAAAATCTGATCTAAAGTACAAATTGTAAGTGGTAGAGATAGTTGTTTTGTTCTCTCATAATAGGTATCTAACTCTTTTGAATAATCAATCTCATCTTCATTTAAAGAATCTTCATAATATTTTTCTTTAGTTTCAGAGTGCAACAATCCTACTCTTTCATCAATTTTTTCCTCTTTTATTATTCCAAATTTTACTCTATTATAGATAGCATTTATTGCTGTTTTTAAAGGCAGAATAAAAAATCCCTTTGTATCCCCTATCCACAATAACCCTGCCTCTGTTTTTCCCATTCCTGTTTGAGCTATTGCAATTACATTCTTTTCTCTCTTATCTATCATATACTTTTGCAATTCGTTCCAATTGGCATTAGGATTATGTGTCTGCCACTCTTTTAACATCTCATCTAATTTCTCTAAAAGAAAGTCATTTTTTCTCTCTATTTGAACTTTATCTCCTGCACTACTTGCATAATCTATTCTATTTAACAATCCTTTAATTAAAACATATTTATCAAAAACCTCATTTTTAATATCACAATCTTTATCTGAAGGGTTACCAATTGTAATCCTATTTCCAAATCTAAAGAAATCTGATGCCAACTCCTCAACTTTAAGATTTTGTAATTTATCATATTTAAAGTCTTTTAATTGCTCTCTTAAACTATTTAAATTGCTTTTTAAAATTTCAGCAGCATTTTCTGGAATCGCTCTTTCATGATGATAAGCTACTGCATTTGCTACTATTCTTACAAAATTTTCTGCTTTATCAATTGCAGTATCTTCCTCTGCTCCTTCTTCTAAATATCTCTCCTCTACTTCATCACAAATATCATCCCCAGGTAAAAAACATAAACTAAAAATACCATGAGGTAAAATTTGAGATTCTCTTCCCCCTGTTATTCTCTTTTGAAATGAAACATTCATCTTTCCAAGATCATGATACAAACAAGCTAATTTTAACATATAGAAAATATCCCAATTCAAAAATAAATTGGGATATATCTCTTGCAGTGTATTTAAATTTTTTAAAAGCTTATCTGTATGTTCTTGAATAGTCTCTCTAGGATTTGATTTTGCTAAAAATTCTCTATTCATAAACACCTCTTAAAATTTCTATCTAAGCTAAAAAAACCATATATCTATCTTCATCTATTGTAATAGCTCTTCTTCTTGAAGCAACTATATTAGATACATAATGAACTTTGACTTTATTCCACTTTCTAAAAAATTTAGGACTTTTTGCACTTCCATAATTCACTGAAACATAATCTTTAGTTAAATTATACATAGTACCTTTATATTGAATTGTATCTACACTTCCTTCAACAAAGACTTTTTTCTTATCAATTATTTCAACTGGAACATAAGCTCTATAATCTCTATCTATTCTTAAATTCTCATCTTTTATTCTCTCTTCTGATATTTCAACTATTTTTACTTCATCTACAACTACAAGATCTTCTCTTCTTCCTAAAGATATATACTCTCTAGGAGCTTTAAAAGCATTAAAAATCTCTTCTATCAGATTTTCATCTTCTGGAACAATATGAATTACTAATTCAACATCAGAAAGCAATTCTACATTTGATACCCCTCTTGAGATTCCATACTCTCCAACCTTTATTTGATGTCTTGAAGCATCAAAAGTCATACCATTTTTAAATTCATATCTTGTTGCCAGATCATTTACTTTAGAATGATACTTCCCTTGAACACTAATTTTCATAGGCTTATACTCTATATAATTACAAGTATTATGAACCATTCCAATTACTGTGGAATAAGGTGGTAGAGGGTAAGTTTCTTTTAATTGAAAACTTGTAGGCAGTTTATAGTTAACTAAATTTTGTTTTAGTTTCAATCTAATTGATTTCATAATATTCTCTTACCTTTGCTTTTAATTGTTCAAAGAATTTAGGAATAGTTGTAGAATTTAAAATATCTTTAATCTCTTGAGTATTATCAAATTTACCTTCAACAACTCCACAAGAAGTATCTTTTCTCATATTTTCAAATATTCCAGAATCTATATCTTGTACTAATATCTTATTCTCTTTAACTTTTACTAGATTTTCAAAAATAGGATTTTTAATATCATATACTCCACCTATTACAAATAAAGGAGCTAAATTTTCTCTTCTTCCTCTTATATCTCTATATAAAAAGGCTATTGTATCTAATAATTTTTCTACTCTTCTTGATTTTTCCTCTTTTGATAACTCAATATTATCATTAGTATCTATTCCAATTTGATCTAAATCTATAGCCACAGTATAAACATAATATGATTTATGAATCTCTGCTTGAGCTATATTCATATTTTCATTTAATCTATCTGCAAGACCTTTATTTGTTAAAAAATCTAAATCCCCTTTAAATGTCTCTGTTGAAACGGCATTAGATAATCTAACTATAGCTGAACGTTTTTTTCCTGTGCTTCCTTTCTCAGTTTTTAAATAACCAAAGAAATCTAACTCTGGATAATCAGTAATTGTTGTTTTTGAAGAAAATTGTACTACTTTTTTATCTCCTGATCCCATAGCTTCTACTTCTGCCTTAATTTCTCCCAATTGCTCAACTATATTATATCTTATAGCTTGTCTTGAAATATATGTATATTGACTTCCATTTCCCCTTGATAATTTTTTCAATGCAGCTACGTTTCCTATTCCCTCTCCATAGTTTGCACTTTCTGCTTCAAAAACAATAGTCATTGTTAAACCTTTTGCTAACATTACTCCTCTCCCCCTTCAACTTTATCATCTTTATTTTCTTTTTTCTCTTCAAACTCTTTAGCTAACAATCCTGAAACAAATGAGTAACCAAGTTCTTTAAAATCCTCTTCGCTTCCCATCATCTCTAATATAACCTTAGGAACACTTTCATCACAGTATAGGTAACAATTTAGTATAGTATCCATTGTCATTGTAATATTATTTGTTTTTATACCATTTAAAAGTCTATAACAGATTCCTGGTAATTTATGATCACTACCTTTTGCTTCATATCTTTCTTTTAAAGTTTTTCCAGCTGCTCTAGCTTTTGATAATATATTTATCTCTTTATTTTCCATATATCCTATCCCCTTTAACATTCTGAAATTTATTTTAATTGTTGCAAAAATTGCAAAAGAATTTAGATAGATACTATCCCCTGCAACTTTAGAATAGATAATCCTATGAATTAGATTAAATAGATTTTCATTATTTAACAATTTTTTGGTTATCTCATCAATTAAACTATAAGATTCTCCATTAAATTTATATGTGATAGACTCTAATAATTGAATATCATTTTTAGAATTAATCATAACTCTTATCATATTTTTAGATAAGATGTTAAAATAATATTTCTCATTTTCAAATCTAACTAATTGAATATCTTCCAATTCATATTCCATATCTTTTTGTAACTCTCTATTCAGAACTTTATATATTCCAGCTAAAGAAGTTTCACTATAAATATCCTCTTTAATTTTACTGTTTATTCTGATTAATTCTGAAATATTAGTATTAGCATTTATAAAGATACCTGTTCCATAAACATAAGAAAAACCTACTGGAACACAACTATATACAAGTCTACAAATTGGACACATAGCAATATCATTTGCAAAATTCCAAACATGTGAAGGTTTTCTAGCAACATCAAAACCTGTATTAACTAAAAAGCTAAAATCATTGTCTAAATTTTTTATTTCTCTATTACAAACAAAACAATTATACTTATATTTCTTTTTATCACTTTCAATATATTCATTTATAGGAGTAACAAAATAGTTTTTAAAATCTTTATAAATATCTTTCTCTTTAGTTTGTCTATATAAAAAACTTACTCCATCCCAACCATTTTTTATAATATTGTATATAAGGTTTTTTCCACAAATATATTTTTTCCCACTTGGAGAGTTAAAATACTCTATAATTTGCTCTATCTTATTTAAAGTTTCTTTTATCTCTTCTAATCTGTCCTCTATTTTTTCTTTTTTCTTTAAAGTTATAGTTTTTAAGTTTTTTTCCTCTTCAATAGGGTCAATATCACCAGAGATAAAGTCATATGCTGCTACATAACTATTACTTTTTAGATATTTTTTTAAAACCTCTTTTATATAATCATTTATCTCAGCTAAATCCTTTTCATCTATCTCTTTATTTTTAAAATATTCTAGTCTATTTGAAAAAGATGTGATTTTATACCAAGAAAGAGTTTTTTCATAAACTTTAATCAAATAGTTAAAATATTTCTCCTCAAAATTTTCCAATTCCTTAGAGTCAAAATAGATAGCTTCAGAATCTACTCTTAAAGATGGACTTTTGCTATTTTCTAAAATATTATAAAGTCCTACTACTCCTGCATTGTATTGCCAGTTATTTATCTCTATTCTTATTTCCAAAATCTCACCCCCCTTATTTAATCTAAGTCTAGCATTCCAAATCCACTAGGACATTTGCTTCCTATTCCTGCTCTATAAAAGTAATTTAATATCTTCTTATCTCCCTTTATAGTTATTCGTCCATTTGTGGCAGGAAATTTAATTTTATAAAAGGATATTATATTTATTTTAGACTTCTCTACCTCTATTTCAATATTTTCTAACTCTTTAATTGAAAATTTATCCTTTAAAGAGTAACAAAGATTTCTTTTTAAAACTTCAATTCCTTTTTCATCTAATTCATGAAACCACTCTTTTTTCTTCTCTCCCTCTTCAATTTGCTCCCTTATTACTATCGGAGAAAGAGTTTTAAAAGTTGCTCTATTCTCTTTAATCTCTTTTTCTTGCAATTTTACAATATTTTTTATTTGAAACATATTTTTACCTAAATTAAATTGTATATGATTTCTTTTAGCAATGTTAAAAGCATTATAAAAATGAACTCCATCTATGATAGAATCAAAACTTAAAAAAATAGCAAAGATATTATTAGTTAAATTAATTTGATTATTTTCAATTTTTTCCATTGGAAAATAACAAGCAAAAGTCATATCCTTTGGTTTAAATTCATCATAATATTTCTTTTTTATCTCTTCACTATAATTTTCTAAAGATTTTTTTATAAAGCTCAGTATACTTCTTCTATAATCTAAGTAAACAAAATTCTCTTCTAAGATACACTCAATTTTTAATCTCATTTTCTTTCCCTTCTTTATTTCTTTTCTTTATAATATGTTCAATATGAGTATGATACATTTTTTAAAAAAAGCAAGTACTTTTTTTAATTTATATCAAAATTAAAAATTTAATAGAAACAATTGGATTAAAATCTATAATCAACAAACTCTTTATTTTCTTTTTCAGCTAATATTTTTAAATCCTCTACAAATTTTTCCACCATTGAATGAACTACTTTTTCCTGCTCTATCATCTTGTAATTAGCAGCAGTTTTATGCCCACCACCAGAAAGTTTACTGATCTCTCCAAGAGATTTTGCAATATCTCCTACATCTATATCCTCTCTACTCCTAAAGCTCACTGTCCCATAGGGATTTATAAAAACAACTATATCTGCTTCATCTCGAGATAAAATCTCGTGGCTAAATAGTGATTGATATTTTCTTTCAAATCCATAAAATATCTTTAAATATTTCCCATCATATTTATAATCAAAGGATCTATTCATATTTCCTTTAGCATATCTATTATAATCTTCATTGTATATTTCAAAAGCTATCTCCATTAACTCTTCAATTTTATCTAATTCAAAATCTCTTTCACTTAATTTTTTATATAAGAATTTAGGAGAAAATATTTTTTCAAAAGCATTTACCATTAAAGCCCCTCTTCTCTCTAGTGAATCCTCTGGTAACTTTGCCCATTGAAAAATATCCCATAATTTGACTATATTAGTAAACTCCTTAATTTTTTCAAAGTTACTTATTTTTTGTGAATCAAAATTTTGTAACTCTTCAAACCATCTTAAACTAAGAGTAGCTCCAGATTCGCTATCATTCCAATAATTGATGATATTTTTTAAATCAATCTCCTCTTTATATAATCCAGGCTTATTAGTTAAGTGGTGATCTATATATATTATCTCTGTTCTTTCAAGAGTTTTTTTCTTTTTTTCTACATATTCTTTGCTTAACATGGCTCTATCAACTATATAGATTCTGTCCTTTATTCCAATAGGAAGTATATCTACTGCCCTATCAAACATTCTCTCTGTTTCATCTGAACTAGGATTCATTGAAGATATAACCAACCAGCAAAACTCACAATTTGAAATAGAACTTTCACATTTTTCTATAACTTTTGCTGCTACTAATCCATCTGCATCTCCATGAGTTAATATTATTCTTTTAGGTTGCTTCATAAATTTCTTTTCTGATAATCTTAATATATCCATAAACCTTTCCCTCCAAACAAATTATAGATAAATAAATTGGTAATATATTAGCTGAGAGGTATCTCTAGCTTAATCTTGGCATTCTTCCCTTTTATCTCAGATTTTAAAATATTTCTTTATATCTAAACTCTATAAACTAAACTGGGCTAAAATCTAAATCACTAAAAAATTAATTTCTAAAAACTAAAATCTAATAACTGAAATCTATATTTTTTAGGCCTCTATATTTTAAGTTCTCTTAACTCTAATAAGGCACATATCTCTTTCTATTATCATATCTTTTAAATTTTTTAGGTGTATATTTTTTATGTTTTTCTAAATCAGACAACATATATACAAAAACTCTCTGATTAGGCTAATTTAAAGAACTTCAATATATTACCAAATATTTTATTAAATATATCTTAATCTAGTTCAATATCAAGATTATGTTTTACATTGGCTATATTTATCTGAGTATTAATTCTCTCCATAAAATTCTCACGAGCCTCTCTCTCCTTTGACAACTCTCCTTTTAAATCAAAAGCTTCTTCAATAATTGGATTGTATGCTTCCCTTCTCTCAGCAAGTTTTTCAGAAATAGCCGTACTTCCCAATGATTTTGTAGAACCATATAGAGTTTTTTCTAACTCTTTAACCTCTATCTCTTGAGTTTCTGTTAATTCCTCTCTTTTCTCTGAAATCATTTTAATATTATTTTCTAGTAAAGTTATGATAAAACTATCTGATTTTTTTACTCTCTCAAGAGCCTCAGCAATAGTAAGTTTAATATCTCCAACCTCTACAAAAGTTACAGCATTAAATTGTAAAATAGCCTGTCTGATCTTATTTCTATTTTTTACTAACTGCTTATAACTTTGATAAAGAGCTTTGACATCATCTAAATATTTTTTCCCCTTCTCCTTATCATATCTAATAGACGTATCTGCACAAAATAGTTCTGTTCTATATAATTCTTTTTGTTTCTTTTCAATTTTTTTATTATATAACTTAACTTCTCCTAACCATTCCATAACAGTTTTTTCCATTACCTTCACCTCTTAATATATTTGTAAGGCACAAAGCAAAATGATAATTTTTTCAGCTTAAAATGATAAATATATTTTATAGCAAAATGATAAAAATAAATGTCAAAAAATATAAAAATGGTAGGTTTTCAAACCTACCACATTTTTTATTCAGCTGCTTTTATGTAATTTAATCTTTTTTCCTCTATTAATTTTTCAAACTCATCTAAATCCTCAAGAGTAGCAAGGTTCTTTATAAAACTTCTTGCCCTGCTCCTATCAGATAAATATTTGGCTCTTTCTTTATTTTTCTCCTGCCATTTTTTATTTGCTTCAGTTTGCTTTACTGCCATTCTATTATCACCTCATTATTAATATTATTACTAATGCAGTTATAAAAGTAATAATACCTGCAAGTTTAAAAAAGTTTTTATTTTCTCTTTTCATGTGTTATAATAGTTTTGAGGAGGGGAGTTTCCTACTCCCCTGAAGGCTTTTATCTTAATAAATAAATTATTATTACTATCGTAATATTGTTTATTATTAAAGATAAAAGAATTGTTTTATGTAGAGTTGGCAAAGATTTTAGCAGGTCTGCCAACTCTTTTATTATGCTCCTCAATCCTATGTACCTCCTTCCTCTTAAGATATTTATATTATACTACGCATAGTAATAAAAGTCAAGAAATTTTTTATTTTTTTCATAAAAAAAAGAGGCTTCTAACCTCAATTTTTTACTGCTTTTTAATCTTATTTTTCTTGCATTGTTCGAGAACTTCTCGAAGCTGTTCAGGAACTTTTAAACCTGAGTTTATAGCATTTTCTAATATTGAAAGCCCTTCATTTGCTATATAAAAAGAAATTGTTACAAACCTGCAGTTATACTGTATATTAGTCAAATTTAAGATTATATCTAATCTATAAGCTATAACTACTATACAAAGCATTAAGATTTTTTTTAAAAATCCTTGAAACCCTTTTTTGCTATTTGTTTCAGCTCTAATTATAGATTTTATTAAACCCGAAATATAATCAATACTCATAAAAATTAATAAGCATACTATCATTTTATCTTCTCCTCCTGTGATTAAAAAGATAAAAGATACTGCCATTCCTATAAGAATTGTTCCTTTATTATAAAAAATACTTAAAACATCTTGAAATAATGTTATAAATATTTGCCACATTTCACTTAATGTCATTTTATCCCCCTTTAACCCACTGAATTTAATAATTTCTCCAGTATATTAAACCACCAATCTGAAATTGCTAATTCAGGAAATAAAGAAGCTAGAACACACATAATTAAAGCCGTTATAATTACTATTGTGATTGCCTTTGAATATATATTTATTTTTTTCTCTATTATCTCTTGCTGTTTATCTCCTGATTTTGATTTTTTATGAAATATATCTAGGAGCTTACCAAACAATAGAATTATCCCTTCTTTCATTTTTTAATACTCCCCTTTAAAAAATTTTATTTCTCTTTCTCTTCTTTTTTGAAGAACTGGAAGAACTTTTCCCCCGCCTCTAACCCACTTTCTGAACTCTGCTTCTATTTCTATCATAGGTGCTAAAGCATTTATTTTTTTAAGAAGTGTACTCTTTTTAAAGGCTTCAGCTCCAACATTGAAAGCAAAAGAGATTAAACTATCGTATTCATGTTGTTTCAAAGATATTTTTACAGATGTTTCTACAGCATTTTCAAAATGCTTTAAATCATTCTTTAGAAGCTCTCTCGAATGCTCTTTAGTAATAATCATTCCCGGAACAACATCTTTTCCTGTATGTCCTACACCTATTGTAAGAACACCTGCAGGACAAATATAAGCCTTTAATTTTTCTCCCTCTTCATTAATTATAAAATTTATCCCTTTTTCACTTATTTTCATTCTTGCCTCCTACTATTTGACATCAATAAATAATCGTCTTATAATATGTGTAATATACAGTTTGCCACAGGTGGAAGATATCATATTTTTAATTTTACTATTATTAATAAATTATAAAGAGGTGATGCCAATGAAGAAAGTTCTAAACTTTATCATATCAGCATTTAATCTTATGGCAAGTTTCATCACTATTTTTATCTTCTACAACGGTCACGGAAACAAGTTTAACTTGTGCCTGTGGCAAACTGTATATTTTTAATTATAAAAAATTATTTTTTTAACTTCGTAATTTTAGTTTTAAGGCATAAAAAATTAAAGTTAAACTTTATCATCTTCTTTCTTTTCGTATTTATAAGCTAAATTTCTTTCATACTCTACAATTTTAACTCTTGTTTGAAAACTATCAGCATGAGAAAGATGCCCCAAAATACTAGCAAATACATTTTGAAGTTTTTCTATAGTTATTTCTCCATTTTTATATTGCTCAGCTACTTTCTTTATATTCTTTTTTTCTCTTTTCCAAGTACTTTTTCTTACTTTTATAAAATCTGCATAATGTATATATCCTACAAATTCAACTCCCATTTTTACAGGAAATATTCTTGTCTTATCATTTAAAGAAAGTTTTAACTTTTCTTCCAAAAAAGTAATTATTTTCTTTAAAATTTCTTGCAGCTCTTTTTTATCTTCTGATAAAATTAAAAAGTCATCCATGTATCTTATATATTTTTTAACTTTTAATTCTTCTTTTACATAAATATCAAGCTGATTCAAATAGACATTAGCAAATAATTGTGAAGTTAAATTCCCTATTGGCAAACCTCTTTCTTTCGTATGAATATCTAATATTTGCCTAATAAGCCATAATAATTTTTTATCCTTAATTTTTTTCCTTAAAATTCCATATAAAATTTTTAAATAAACACTATCAAAATATTTACGAATATCACATTTCAAACAATATAATTCTTTCCCTTGAACTTTTGCAGCATGAAGCCAATTTTTTAATTGTTCACTTGCTTTGTGTCCACCTTTTCCTTTTCTACAGGCATAGGAATGCTCATAGAATTGTGCTTCAAACAAAGGCTCTATTATATTATTAACTGCATGTTGTAATACTCTATCTTTAAAAGGAAGTGCTTTTATTAACCTTACTTTAGGGACATATACATAAAATTCTCTATATTCTCCCTGCCTATAAAGCCCCCATATTAATTCATTTTGAAGTGTTATTAGATTTTCTTCGATATTCATTGAATATTCTAAAACTTCCTGCCTAAATCTTTTGCATTTTCTTGCTTTTAAATAAGCATCATATATATTTTCAAAATCATATATCTGTTCATATAGATTATTAACTCTTTTCATTATTTCTCCTATTTTTTATTGGAAGTAGACCCCTTTCAGCAAACTTACTAAGATTCTACTTCCCTTTTACTCTTTGTCCTTATCGGACGGGACAAGGCTCCTGATTCTCTGTAATCTATGCTTAATAGTCCTTAAACTATTAAATCAGGTGTATATATACAGTCATCACAGGCAAGACGGCAACCGACATTAGTATTAACATTCCATAGGTAATTATTACAATTAACCGCACGGGAACCACACGAAACACCATCATTCCAATTACCGCCATTTAGAGCATTACCCCATATTTATGTAAATTTTACTTTACATCTTTTTAGTTTGCTTTTGTATTTTTTATCCAAGTACCAAGCATTCCACCAATTTCTGTAAGCATTTTACTTGCTACTTCATAAGCCTTTGGACTTATGTATTTAAAATCAAAAGCTAGTCTGATAAGATGTTTTAAATGAAACAACTCTACATCTGCTTCATATAAAACGGCTCTTTTTTTGTCCACCATTCCCGCCTTGAGCAATTTCTTGCTCAAGGCGTATATTGTATTTTTTGTTTCTGTGACCAAAGCAAATTTCTCACTTTGAGGATACTTTTTTAAATATCCATACATTTGTTTCTCAAAATCATATACTTTTTGTAAAATTGTTAAGTTTTCAATCACTCCGCTTTCGCTCCGTTCCGTTTCAGATTACAGAGAATCACAGGCAAGACGGCAACCGACATTAGTCCTAACATTCCATAGGCAATTATCACAATCAACCGCACGGGAACCACACGAAACACCATCATCCCAATGACCGCCATGAAGTGTTACACCCACATCATTATTAAATGCAGTGTAATGTGCTCCTTTCTTAACTTCTGTTCCATTTTTGAAACCCCAACTTCCCCCACCTGTAGTTTGAGTTGAATAAGCAATATCTTTTCCTACTTCCCAAACATTTCCTGTGCAATCTTTTAACCCATAAGAAGATACAGCTTTTGCTATTATACCTGTTTTATTTCTTCCGCTATTTGTTGTTTTAGTCCAACCATAATCATTTGAATCATCACGACCATTAGGAGAACCATCAGCTACTGAACAAAACTCTAAATAGCTTAAAGGGAATTTTTTTAATTTTCTTGCTATTTTCTCATGCCAATCCCAATACATAAGACCTTCAGATCCAGTCATAGGTGTAGCATTATACTCTGAACGATAATTTGTAGATGTTAAATATATATCTACCCACTTACCTATTGAAGCACAATATACCATTCCTTCAGGAGAACTCTTTGGTCTATGAAGTAAAGTCCATGCAGAAAAAGGTAAAATTCCTTGATAAATATTATCTTCCCATCCAGCACCCCAAGCTGTTCCTGAACTATTTATAGGTTCTAAAGTATCTGCTTTTATTCTTCTTACATCTCCATAATGGAATCCACCTATTTTACGACTGTTTTCTGCATTATATCCCACTGGGAAAGTTGAATTAAGAGATATTTTATATTCTTCATCATTCTTACTACCTCTATCGCAACAATAAATATAATAATCTTTCCCTACTGCAAAACTTCCTGAATCTAAATTTGCACTATTAAGAGTGATATCTCTTTCTGTTTTAAATATACTTTCACCAACACAAATTATTGTATCTTTTAAAATTTTAAGCCCGGCATCTCCTACTACTTGAATATAGTCTTTCTGTAAAGCCTGTAATCCTACTAAATTTGATATTACAGCAGTTGTTAGTTTTGCCCTGCTGTCAACTTTTGTTATGTCATTTACTAAATATCTTGACATTTACATCAACTCCTTTATCATACTTGTGATTTCTTCTACTGTCAATCCCAATTTTTCAGCCTCTTGATGTCCTCCTGATAATTCTATAAAGTCTTCAGAAGGAACTTCTCCTGTTATTTTATACATGTCATTTTCTTTTCTTGTTTCTTCTGTTTCTGGTATTAACATAGGCTCAATAGCATAAATTTTTGGTAATTCTCTTTCTGTTTTTGGAATTATAAAATATCCATCTCCTTTTTCTAATATTGGAAGTCTAAAAATATCTTCTGCTTTCAATTTTTTTAAACGAATTACCCATTCCTTCCTATCAATTAGATTGTTCAAAGCCATTTCATGTAAATTATGCACATCTCTTTTTGTGTTTAAAATTTTAGGTATTCCTACCATGTTCATCATCTCCTTTTATCCTAAATAAAAATCTCCTAAATATCCTGCTCCAAGTGTTGCTTCTCTTGGATCTAAATTCAAATAATTTTCTATCACTTCTAATCTTGAAGCTGCTTCTGAATTTTTATTTTCAATTTTTAATAATCTTTTCTCTATCTCCTCTTTGTATTTATTAAAATTTTTAATAGTTACAAAAGCAGATAAATCTATAAAAGCTTCTATCTCTGCATCAGTTGTTACCTGAATAACCACATCTATAATTATTGCATGTGGATTTTCATTTTCTGCAGGAATATTGTCATATTTATCCATTGCATTGGTATAAAGAAATAGAATTTCTTTCCCATCTTTCCCACTTGCAAAAATACCTATTTCTTTAAAAGGGACTTCAGAGGTAAAGCCTTTATTAGTAAATTGTATTTCTATAACTGTTTTTGCTCTTTCTTCCTCTATTACTTCATGATTAGAAATTTGTGCATCAATAACTTTTTTCTTTAATGCTGTTAAAAATCTTATTTCATCTTCATTTGCTATTGTTCCACTTCCTATTTCTACCCTTGTTATTTTTAAAACTTCAGATAAATTACCATTTATCCGATTTATTAATTGTTCTCCTGCTTTTGTTAATTTAAACTTAGGAAAATAACTCATAACCACTCCTCCGTCATCTTATCTCTATTATTTTGCTCAAAGCTAAACCACTTGCATAATTAATATTTCCATTTACATGAACCGTTCTATCTATATCAAAATCCGCTCCTATCTCAATGATTTTTGATATTCCTACAGCAGAAGCAACTTTTATTTCAGTATTTTCTTCTGAAAATCCAAGCTCCCAATACATTCTTGCCCCAGCCTCACAAATTTTATTAAGGTTTGGAAATTTATTTATTTTAGAAAAATCCATATTCACATCAACTTTAAAATACTGACTAGCTACTTCTCCTTTATATCTAGTTTTAAAGTCTATTACTTCTGCTCCAGAAAGCTGTCTTGCAATATCTAGCAAAAATTCTGTAGTAGGAAGCCCTGACACTGCCATCCTTTTAGAAACAAGAGCTTTTCTATACTGTTCGTCATCTCTTCCATTTCTACTCTCTTGGTATCGAACTCCTAAAAAATCTAAAAAGATTCCTTTAGCTTTCATTAATGAGGTTTGTCCTTTTAAGCACTCAATTAAGTCATTTAAGTAGTCAACAACAGGTTCAAGACTTTTATAAATTTTTATATTATTCTCTTTTTGAAAGTGTAAAGGAAGACCTTCTATTACTTCGTTTATCATTATCCTCACTCTCCATTTGCTTTTGAACGCTCATTGAAAGCTAATTGTAAAGATGTTTTATATTCATTTTCAGTACTTCTTTTAAATTTCAAATCAAAGTCATAATATTTATACCCTTTTCCACAAACCCAATCAGATATAAAAACTCCTGTGCTTAGTTTTACTCCTAATCCTGCATTATTTATATATTCTTTCAAAAGTTCTCTTATTGCTACTTCGTCAGGACTTTCTATTGTCAACTTATAATCAACCAATACATCTATTGGTCTATCAAATCTTATTTTTTCGGTTTTACCTTCAACTGAAGTTTTAACATCAACTTCAATGCTTCCTTTAGTATCAGGAGTATGAATATGTTTATAAATAGCTTCTGCTATTTCTTCCTTTATTCCTCCATCTACTACAAGCCATATACTTTTAGGATCTAACCCATTTTTATCTGTTTCCATAGTGTTGTTTCTTATTCCATTACAACTCTTTACTCCAGCAAGAGCTCTTACTGCTGCTATAACAGGTTCAAGAGCCCATTCTCCTTCAGTATTCCCTGAAAGATATCTATTAAGATAATCAAAGTCATTTTCTTGAGTAAGTCCACCCTCTCCAAGTTCTCTATTTTGAATATTTACAATTCCTGCTGGAGCTGATAAAACTCTTGTTATAGAATTTTCTTTTATGTTTCCCTCTTCTCCTGTAAGAACAGCTTTAAATAATACTGTTTTTTTCTTAGTTGAATTAATATCAAATTGTTGTATATTTTCAAACTGTATTCCTTCTGCTGTTTCAATTAGAATGTCTTTTTCTTTTACACTAACATAACTATTAGCAGTAATTTCACAATTAAGAAAAGCATAAGATCCTTGACGGCGAGGAAAACTGTCTAGTAAATCATCTAACTCATTATCTTGTGCATTATATAAATTAAGCCCTTTCATTATAGAAATAATTTTATCTTCCAAATAAGATGCTACTGTTATAAATGGAGCTACTATTTTATAGTAATCTGATGTTTCTGAAGCATTAAAATCTTCCCCCCAACAATCTTTACTCTTTGCTTTTTCTTGAGCCATTTCCATTAACCCATTAAATCCTTTTGTTTCCAATTTATTCACAATACCACCTCCTGCTGTATATTTTTATATTTTTTATGCTGAAAATAAAATACAGCTGTTATTACTCTATTTTTTTCTGATATTATTTCATAATATAAATCTTCAAGTTCTTTTCCATACCAAGAAAGTGTTTTTTCTTTTATATGTTCCATTTTATATTTTGCATCATCTATTCCATTAATAACAGTTATATTAAGTCCTAAATTTTCATTATAGTAACATTCATTGCTGTATATCTTTAAAGAATTAATCCATCGCTGTAAAAACTCTTCCATTCCTGTAACCTTTTCTCCAAATTGAATATCTCCATCTTTCATTCTTAAACTTTTCATTATTTTGCCCCCGATGTATCTCTACCTTCTGCATCTGTATGTTTATGTCCCGCAAAGTCTATTCCTCCAATAGTTGCTACTTTGGAAGCTAAACTTTCTAAAATATTTACTACCTTAGCAGTTATCTTTTGAGTTACTGTTAAATTTCCAGTGATATTAACATCTCCTGTGATATTAGTATTACCTGTTCTTGTGATATTCCCTGTTTGGTTTATTTCTCCTTCCTCAAGCCTATCTCCTATAATCTTTATTGCTTCAGGAAAACTTCTTGCATCTTGCATACTAGGAACTGTAAAAGGAATAGCAAAACAACTATTTAATGAATTTCTTTTTATTGTATCCATTTTTTCTTTATTCCCTTGACTTATATATGACGAAATATCAAAAGTTGTTATAAATGCTGGAACAATATTCCCGGTATTTATTTTCCAATCAATATAATTTATTTCATCACCAAATAGGCACATTGGAACATTACGAAGAACAGGAAGAGAAATTCCGTTCGGCTTGAATAAAGGTTTAAGATCTACAAATCTATTATTTCTCACAGCTTGAACTTCACATAGAATAATACTTATATTTTCCATTACAACACCTTAACCTTTAAATTCATAATCCAACTATCTTTTAAATTGATTTCTATCTCTCTTACTTGTGCTAACCCTGTAAAAGTATCACTTACAATATTTACAGTATCCCCTTTTTTTATATAATGAATCGGGAAACATTTTATGTCATAATCATATTCTTTAGTAGTGGTTGCTGTAAGTTGTGGTTTTTTGCTTGTCCATTCCACATTTCCCTCTTTGTTGTCACTTGCTACATCTATTTCAGATTCATTTACAAGTTTCTCTGAAAATGTAGGATTTTCAATAAGTCCACTTCCAAAACTCAAACTTATAATTTTTTCTTTAAGTTCTTTATGATAAATATACAAATCATTTGATTTTAATATCATTTTACTTTCAGCATCTTCTACAAGCTCTTTTATTTCCTGAAAGGCTTTATTATAACAGGTATAACCATTTGTATAAATTTTGTCGTTTAAAAGCTCCATATTTATGATATTTATCCCTGCTGATTGACAAACTTTTTTTAAAGCATCTGATATTCTCACATTCCCATCAATAGAAAGAGATATTATTTGACTTGTATTTTTACTTCTCTCAGAACAAAGAAGTTCTTTAATAATATCACCACCGTCTCTATATTTATTTGTTTTTATAACCTCATAAATTCCATATTCTCCTACATCATCTGCATAACCAAAGTTTAATTTTACTTCACTGCCTACTGCAATATCTTGTGATAAATTATAAATATAAAATCTTCCTACACCTATTTTTTTATCATTTCCTGATTTTATTTCAGCTTGAAACTTTAATCCACCATTATTTTCATCATTAATTGTTTTCCCGTTTACTACAAGAAAAGAATTTCTAGGAAAAAGAGGTCTTAAAGCTGTTATTCTCTGCATCTTAAACCTCCTTCACAAGCATTTCTATTTCATCTATATTATCATAAGTTATTTTTTTATAAATTCGGTCTTTAGTATTAGCAATTATATAAGCCTTTGGAAACTTTTCATTAAAGTTTCCTCTCTCATCAGCTAATTTATTAAACCATAAAGGTATCCCAAAACTTACAGGTTCAGCATAACAAATAGGATTTAATTGATTATCATATAAATCTATGTAAATCCTCCTATCATAAAAGTTCATTTTAAAATCAAAAATAAATTCTTTTTTATTTATTACTATTGAAGTTCGATAAGGTATCGAACCTTTTATAATATTAAATTTAAAATTCATATTACTCCCCTCTTAACTTTATGCTTTCACTTGCAAGTTCTCCCTCCCATTCTTGTTTTCCTGTTCTTATTTCAGTTTTTTCAGAAATAAGTGGTTTCGCAGCAATGGAAGGAGCCGGAATAAATTCTAGATGTGCATATTCCATTTGTGTGAATGAAATTGTTATTTCAATATATGTATAAGTAGTGATGTTTTTACTTACACTTGTTATCCCTAAATTACTATACAACTTATCTATATATAGACTTACAGGTTGCCTCTTTTTTACTAAAGATATTATCTTTTCATAGATTCTATCTTTATCTGCTCCTGTTATTTGTGCTTTTATAGAAAATGAAGAGGGATTGTTAGAAATATTATCTGTTTTATTTGAACCATCATCTAGTTTTGTTACAGGAATTTCTGAAGATAAATCTTCAGAAAATTCATTTGTCAATTCCAAAGGAATACCTTCTAAAATAACAGTTTGTGCCGTCAAATATTTTTTTACAGGCTCTATTTTTTCCGTTACACTTGATATCAGGCTTCTAATTGAAAAATCCATCTATATCAACCCCTCTGCTATTTCTCTTTCTTCTTCAAATTTCTTTATTTTTTCAATTATTAAATTACCTATTCTATTCCAATCAATTTCATTCCCTGAGGTATTTATATTAAAATTCAAGTTATAAATATTACCTGATTTTGTTTTTACCTTTGAATAATTTTCATTTTCTTTTTTGGTTAGTACCCTTTCTCCCTCATGCAGTTCAGCAATATAATTATCTTTAGGAACATATGAAAGTCCTGTTTTGTGACTTCCATCTATTTCAACTTTTCCTTCAGGTTTTTCTTTGTTATTATCATTTTCTTCTTCATTATCAAAGCCAAACCATTTTTTTACTTTCTTTACTGGAGAAAGTTCTGCTATTTTTTCCCCTAGATTCTTAAAACTATCAACAGCTGATTGTATGCTTTCTTTTAACCCTGTAAAGAAAGCTGAAAAAGCATTTTTTACATTTTCTATTATTCCTAAATTACTATCCCAAGCTCCCCAAAAAGCTCTTAATCCATCAAAAATTATTTTTCCCGGTATAAGAAAATTAAATATTCCACTGTATTCAGAAAATTTTAAAAATAAATCTTTTACTCCATCTTTAAAAGCTTTTAAAACTCCTGTAAAAACATTAAAAGCCCCTTTGAATATCCCTACTACTTTATCCCAATTCCTGTATAAAGCTACTCCTGCTGCTATTGCAAGTCCTACTCCTATTACAATAGGATTAAAACTTAATCCTGCAAGAGCTGCTTTTAGCACTCCTATCATATATGCAACTTTTTCTATTACAAATAATCCTGTAATAGCTGAAACCATTGGAATTAAAACTTCTTTCCATTTAATGCAAAAACTTATAATTTTACTTCCAATACTTACAGTTTTTTCAATGCTTCCTGCAAGATTTTCTGCCCATTTTGTAAAAGTTCCGTCTTCTTGCCACTTAACCAAGAGATCTGCAAGAGGAACTAAAACTTTATCCCGGATAATTTGAAAAGGAGAATTTTTTATAACATTTCCAAATTCATCTATTCCTGCAACAGTAGAAAGCCCTGATTTAAAAACACCTTTTATTGTAGAAATAGCTCCTTTAAAGGTCTTTGCTTGTTTCTGCATAGCTCCACCAAATTTGGAATTCATCAGTTCAAATAAAGCCTTGTTAAATAAATTAATGTCTTTTATTTGCCCCTGATTATTAAACATTTCTCCATATCCTTGCGACTTTGCAAAATCCCCAATCATGTTCTTAGTTATTCCAAATTCTTTTAATCTTTCAAGTTCTCCCGTTCTACTGTCTGCTAGAGCTTCCACAGCTTGTTCAAAAGGTTTGTTCATAGCTGAAGCCATATCACCAATCATTTCAATATAGGTTTTTCCTGTAGACTTTAAAACTCTGTCCCCTTCCATTCCATAAGATTGCATTTTGGTTAATCCACTAATAATTTCTTCAGTTTCAAAAGGAGTTCTGTTTGCAAGTCTACTCCCCCAAGCAAGTTTTTTTTGTGCTAAAGTTGAATCTTTTAAAACAGTTTCAAGAGTATTTCTATATTGCTCTATATTTGAAGCCCCCTCGAAAGCTGTTTTAATAGTAAGCCCAGCTCCTAATACTCCCATCATTCTCTTTAAAGTTCCTGTAAGAGTATTAGCTTTTTTTTGAGCTTTCTCAAATACTTTTGTAGAATATGCTGAGAAAGATTGAAACCCTTTTTTCATGTTTCGAGTAAGCCTAAATTTCATTATAAATCTGTCCAACGATCTTGTTGTTCTATTAAAAGCATTTATTCCTACTTGTTGAATTCCTAAAAAAGCATTTTTAAAAGTCCCTGATACTTTATACCCTTTTGTAATAAGTCCTGAAGCATAACCCTCTATTTTCCTGAAAGGATTTTTTATAATATTACTCAAATTTATTTTAAGAGGATCTTTCAAAAGTTCTTCAGTTTCTTTATATGATTGTTTTATTTTTTTTAATGCTTCCGTTCCATTTCCACTAACATTAAATTTTAAAGTTAATCCTTTAAGCACCTTTTCCAGCCTCCTCTATTTCTTTATTTCTTCTTTTTACCCAATCATTCCATGCCATAGTTAAGAGCTCTACCTCTTCTATGCAGAGCTCTTCTATGGATTTTCTATAATAATTTATCCTTGTTGAAAAAGATAAATCAAATCTATTCTGTAGCTGTTTCCGCCTCTCTTCTAGCTCTTTCTGTGAATAAAAAGGGAGTTACTTGGAATTGTGAAATAAGTTGAATTATTTCTTTCATGGCATCATAATCTAATTCAAAGAAATTAGTATAACGAGCTTCCTCTGGTAAAGCTATGAAAGTTTTTAATATCTTCTCAGTAGCTTTCAAATCTTCTTTTTCATTTTCAAGTTTATCTGCTATTTGTAATGCAACTCTTTCTATTCTGAATTTTACAGTTTCTACTTCAAAATTCTTTGAAAATATTTCTTTTTCAAACTCTAATGCTCCTAAACCTTCAGGCTTGAAATTCACATTTGAAAAGTTTTCTAATATTTCAGCTATTTTTTTCTGTTGTTCTTCTCTTGTTTTTTTGCTCATTATACTAAAGCCTCCTTGCACCCTGCACAATTTAATGTAAATTCTCTTTGATCTGTATCACCATCATTTGCTAGATCTCCCTTATTCACTCCAATTTCTGCCAAAACAATTCCTCTTGAATATTCTGAAACAGAACTATCTTTAAAATATCCTGCACCTAAAATTCCTGCTTCTGCAGCTGTAAGAAGAACAAGTTCATCTTGTGTGCCTGTTTCTACTGTAACAGTTATTGTTAAATTAGGATCTGCTGTTTTTATAACTCTTCTTTTCCCAGAAAGAGATTTTTCAGATAATTTTGTTCCTTCTCCAGCTGGAGTTATATTTATGCTTCTTGGTTCTTTTATTGTATATCCATTAAATATAAGTGTTTTTTTACTTAAATCTACACCCATTTTATTACCTCCTACTTCTTTTTATTTTTCTTTACTGCCTTATAAATAATTACAGTTGAAATTCCTGCAGCATAACTGCATAACATTAAAAATAATGTTTGTAGCATTTTTTCCTCCTTTTAATTTCCTTTATTTACTGTGTCATAAGTTTGTTTTAATGTTAAATCAATAAAGTATGCCCACCCTTTAAGTCTGAATAGCACATTTGGTTTTATTGTTCTTGCCATTCTTTCCTCTTTAGTTTGTGATACTGGAGTTACTTTATATTCATAAATTCCATTTTCTTTAGCAATAATATCCTTAGCTCCTAGTTGCTCCATGATAGAAGTTATTGTTTCTTCCATTCTTGTATATCCCTCTTCATCTTGTGGGAAACCTTTAAGAATAAGCATTTTTTGTAGTGCTTCATTAAGATTTACAATCATGCAGTCTAATGCAGTTGTTTCATCAAAATAAGTTCCATCCATAGCTTTTCCACCATTTGCTACTATATATCCTTCAGAAGTTCTTTTTTCAACGAAAGTGATATTGTTTTTAGTAAGTTCTTGCTTTTTTCCACCTGTAACATCTGCACTTACTCCTGAAAGTTTAACCATACTACATTTATTTCCCGCTCCTGCTGTAATTACAGCCCCAGCATATGCAGCTGATTTATATTCTCTATCCTCTCCATCTGCTGTTTTACTATTATAAATAAGTTGTGCTCTTTCTGATTTTGCTTTATCTGCATTTTCTAAAGGATATGTTGCTGTTTCTGCAATATATACTCTTCTTTCAGAAACTAAAACTGCTCTTAGCTCCTCAACTATTTTTGCTGTATCCATTATAGTTATTAGACAATACCAACTTTCATTCAACACTTCATTGATAGCTGTTTTTAATTTAGTAGCATAAGTAGAGTCATCATCTTCGCCTTTCTCTACTCCCATTACTGCAAAAAAGTCAGGCTTTAATATATTTCCACTTCCATCTGTTTGTGATAAAAATGTTTCAACAGCTTTATAAATTTTAGTATTGTTTCCAAATTTTTCAGCTACTTCTTCAAGAGTGGCACAATATGCAAAATCTACATTCTTTTCATTTGTAACAATAAGAGTTTTATTTAAATCAGCTACAGTCAAAGCTATCTCTTTATCAACTGTTATTTTCACAGGTTCTCTATAATCCATTTTATTCCTCCTCAATAATTATTTTTTCTTTATTTGCTATAAGTTCTATAACCTCTGCAATTTCAATTTTTCTTTCTTCTGTTAAATTCATATATTCAAAAGTAACATCAAAGGAAGCTCTCCTCTCATACTTATTTTGAATTTCTTCTCTTAAGTTTTTTATTTCAGAAAATTCTACTATTCCTACATCTATATTTCTCCACTCTTTCCTAAGTATGAAAATTATTAGTTCTAAAAGTTTTTGTGTTTTTATAAACTCTCCCGAAATACTATCCTCATATACATCAAATTGAATTACAACAGTTTCTCTATACCGTCTTTTTTCTCTATTGCTATTATCTGAAGAATTATATTTTCTCTCAGAGTATGCAAAAAAATCTTTTGCTTTTTTAGAAATAACACAATAAGTTGCATAAGGTTTTTTAGGAGGCTTTTTTTCTGAGTAAGCTGGGATAATATTAATAACCGACATAGAATTAAGTAGTTTTATTATTTGTTCAATCATCTTTATCGCTCCGCCTTAAAATATAAAATTTAAGATCTGCCACATAAGAATAGTCAGCTTTCTGAATTATTTTCCATTCAACCTCATCTATGATAATAAGATCTCCTAGTTTTAAATTTTCTTTTGTCCTTAAATCCATATCTTCAAGAGTTACTATACCCTGAGGATAATTTTTTAAGTCATTCAAGGAAACTGGCATATATACAGCCTGTATTATTCTTTCTGTAGTAGTCCCTTCAATATACTCTCCTTTTATCCATTCTCCTTCAGTCGTTTCTTTAACTTTTACCTCTGTAAGAATATGTGCTGGAATGAATACATTTGTCATTTTTACACCTCTTTAAAATTACTCAAATATACAATTTTTCCTGTTTTTGAAGTAATTTGATACCTAATAGATTTAATTAAAAATCTATCTTCTATCAATGTTTTATCGTTGTTACTTCCTTCTTTTAACTTTGCTTTAAGAGTTTTAGGACTTAAAGGTTCTGCCCAATTTGTAGCTGTAGCAATACTCTGTATAATAAGCCCTCTTATATACTCTCCTATCTGCATAAGAGCTTTTCTTCCTGTTATTTGCCCTTCAAGAATATCATTTACCCTTGCTTCAATATAATTTGAAATAGCTTGTGAATTACTTTCGATAGCATTCCTCATAAAAGGACGGGGAGGAATATGCTTAGTTCCAAATTCATTATAAACAGCATATTCAAGTATAGTTGTTTTAGGATTATCTCCCTTTAAATCTCCATCTATACCTAATATTCCAACCTCTACCATATATAAAGCCATGTAGTCTAATTCATTCATTATATCTACTAGGTTACTCATACTCTTACTCCAAATAAATCTATTATTCCTCTTCTAAAATTTTCAGATTGCTGGATTTTATCAAAATAACTATATGAAACATCTTTTAAACTGAAACTTTTCAAACCGCTTTCATTTGCAAGGTTTTCTTTTAGAGTGGAAAAAATAAACATTTGAATATCCAAAGGAAGAACATCATACCCTGCTATATAAGTTACCTCTAAAAATTCTGATTGACAAAATGGAGCTGTTAAAACCAACCTATGCTCATCTACTCTAAAAGATAACTCTTCATTAAGCCACAGAGCTTTCGATACCTGTTCGACAGGCTTCCTGTTAAGATATACGACATTTGTATCGACTCCTTGAATAAACTCTGTTTTTTCGCATTTTACGAGGTCATAGCCTATTGCTCTTTCAATCCGTGAAATTATACCCTCTATATAAAATTCCAATAGCTTATCATCTGTTATTCCAGTTAATTTTTTTGCCAATTCTTTATCATAAAAATCTTCAGGTCTTTTCATTTTATTTTCTCCTATATTTATACAGAAGAGGGAAAATTCCCTCTTCTATATTCTAAGATGTTTTATTTTTTACTATTTGGAAGTTCTCAGGAAGAACTACTCCAAATCCTAAACCTTTTTCCATGTAGTATGCAGTCCATCCTTTACCTGTAAGCTGATCTTTTATAGATAGATTCATCTTTGGATTAGTTATTCCAAGCATTCCACCTTTAAAATCTCCAAAGACCATGAAAGGTTCTCCATCTCCAGCCTCCGCCATAGTTTTTAATCCTGAACCTGCAGAGTCTATAATTACAACAGGTCTTGAAAGTAGTTTTCTTTCTCCACCATTTTTCAAGTCAATTAGTTGTAATCTTCCATCTTTATCTTTTAATAATGTTAAAGCTGTCCATGTTTCTCTTCTCATGTACCACTTTGCCTTTGATGAAATTTCATCTTTTGTATTTCCAAAAAGAGTTACAAGTGCATCTATTTTTCCAGCCTCATCTAATGTTGTTAAATTCCATTCCACTTTTGCAATGTCATCTTCATTTAAAATTCCTTTTGGTTGTTTTGTTCCTGTTCCACTGAACATAGTATTTGCTATTTTTAATGCCCAAGCATATTCCACTCTGTCCATTAAGAAAGCAACATATCCAACATAGTTAGATGCCATCAATTTATTAGAAATTTTTGGAAGTGCATAAATTTGGTGCATTGCAATGTTTACATCTTTTAATTTAACTCCGTCAGTTTCATTTCTTGTGTCTTCTTCTCCTACCCAAGCGACTTCAGGAAGAGAGATCTCTTCTCTGTCAAGGTCAAGAGAATTATCTGTAATACTGATTATATTTAAATCATTTACTACAGGATTGACTTCTTGTAATCTTTTAAATATTCCTAAAAGTTGATGTGCTTTTACAGCTGCTTTTGTTCCTTCTCCTGTTGTTGTTGCTGGTGTTGCAAATTTTAATACTGTTTCAGGTGTTATTTGCTTTAATTTTCCACCATTTTCAACGATTGAATTGTATGCAGCCATAAATTCATCAGCAAAAGAAACTTGTGCTTTCGTAGGTGTGAAGTCTGCTTTTAAACCTTTAATAACATTATTAATTTCATTAAATTGTTCATTGAAAGCATCTTTCACTTCTTCTGTAAGAGTTTCTTTTATAGCTGAAAATTGTTGTTCCAGCTTTGAAATTTTACCCGGTAAGGCTTTTATTTCTTCATCTCTTTCAGCTGAAAAAATTTCTTTTTGCATTGCTCCTATAAGTGCTGCTATAAATGTTTGTTGTTCTTGTAGTGTCATTTTATCTTCTCCTTCATTATCATTAAATACTTTTGTTATTTTACTGCCATGAACTGCTCCCTTTGGTGTAATAGAACCTTCGTAAGCAGTAAATTTTTTTATTTCGTAAAACCAGCTTGTTCTGCCGTTTTGTGTTATTTCTTTGCTTTCTCCGTCTTCTATATCTCCACCTGCAGAAAGTTCAAATTTCGCTCCTTGATTTTTCATTAAATCGTAAAGAGCATAGGCTTCTTTATTTATAACATTTCCATTTTCATCTGTTGTAAGCTGTAATTGAGCTTCTATCTTAAATCCTTCATCAGTTTCTATCCCTTTACAAGTTCCGACAGGAATATTGTTACCTCTATGGTTATATAATAAAAGCATTATTTTCCCTTCATTTGCTTTCATACTCCCTTTTATAAACTTATAATAACCATGTGCAAGATTTTTATGATTATAATTTACTAAAAGACCTTCAAAGCAACCTTTTTTGTCTTGCTTTTCCTTAAATTCTTCAAAATCAACCGAAAAATCAATTGTTTTATTTTTTAAATCATCTTCATTCTCTTTTCCCATTTCTCCCTCCTATCTGTATATTTGTAGGCAACTACATCTAACTGTTTCTGAAGCTGGTAAATCAGGATCATGTGGACACTCTGCATATATCCCACTCCCTAAGTCCCATTTCTCATTAATTTTTATCCATTTGTTATTTAAAACTTTGTGATTTTCCCTATCCATTTCTTTCCCACCAATATGCACCCAGCCTTTTTCTTTCATTCCTGAAGCTTTTGAAGTTTTAAAAGACACTTGATTTATTGAAGAAGATGTTTCTGTTCGTGCTATTGTACTTGCTCTATATTCACTCATATTTTCCACAGAAGACATTATTTCCTTAACTAAATCTTTATGCGACCAACCTTCCCTCTGTGCCTGTACAATGATCTTGTTAAGTTTGTCTTTCGTTGTGTTAGTCATCATCTTTGCTTTTTTCAAAGCGTTTTTCTTATTAAAGTCCTCTACGAAATAGTCACGAACACCTTTTATAACCTTTTCAGAAAGTTTTTTATTATAAGCATTTTTAAATACTCCTATTGTTTCATCAAGGTTATATAAATAAATAACTTCTAAAACATCCTTAAATTTTTTCTGAAGATATTTATAGTCAATATCAATAACTACTTTCACTTCATCAGCAAATTTACTTCCATTATCTTTTTTTATCTTTTCAGAAAAATCTATAAAAACTTTTTTTAATTTCTTTTTATTTCTTATAGATAATTTCTTTTCTAAATTTTTAAAAAGTCTGATATGTTTTTTATATTTTTTCATTAAATATCATCTTCTTTTTCCATTTCTGTATCTATTACTTCCAAAGTTTCGTCAAGAGTAACATCTCCAGCACTAACCAGTATTACATCTCCTTTTTTTCCTAAATCTTCCAATTCAATATCAGTCATTTTTGAAAGAAATTTTCTGTATTCATTAATTGTTACCCGATTTTTAATCGGTTCAAGATTTTTTATAACCTCGCTTATATCTTCTTTTAATTCATCTATTCCTGTAAGGTCATAATCTATAAACTCTCCTTCTTTCAAATAATCTCTCAGTAAATAGTTCAACCACCCTTTAAGATTATTAAAAAAAGGAATTATCTCATCTTTATACAGTTCTTTTTTGGCATGTCTCCTATTTTGATAAGTAGACTCTCCTCCACCTACAAGCTCTGCTGGAACTCCTGTAGAAATAGCTGTTCTTTCATATGCTTTTTGTTCACCTGCATTCCAATCTGTATCAATAGGAGCACGAGAAGTATCCTGATATTTCAAACCTGAACCTAGTACCAAAGGTTTTCCTGCATGATTAGAGCCTCCATTACTTGCTGTATATTTATCTGAAATTTCTTTTCTATCTTCCTTGTCAACATATCCTTCTGTTGATAATATTCCCCCCGGCTTTCCAAGATTTTTAGCTAAGCTCCAGTTCCACTCCCAAGCCTTTTTTACATAAGCTCCCCAAATTGCAAAAGCATTATGTTTACTATATCCTAATGTTGTCCCTTGCCCTGAAACTCCATCTTTTACATTTGAATAATTTGGACTTCTTATCCACATAAAATTTTCTAATTCTTCTCCTGATATGTTTCTATGAGGATTCATAATTTCAATTCTTGAAATATTGTTTCCTTCATAATGGACAGTAAAATTATTAGGATTATGTATATATAAGTCAGGACAAAAATTAGAAAGCCCTTTTACAACTTCCAATAAAACTCCATTATCATATCCTTCATACCAAACAAGAAAATAATCTATAAAATCATTGAATGAAGTATTCTTATTTATCATCTTAAAAAGATTTACAAGAGTATGTTTAGTTAATTTTTCTTTTCCTTCATTTGATTGCTTATATACAGAAAACTCAATGTTCTGACAGGCTTTTATTTTCTTTTTCATAGCAATCATAAATGCTCCTTGCTGTGAAATTGTTGCCATGTATTCAGAACTGTCAAAAGAAGATTCTCCACCATACATAACAGAGCACATCTTTTTAAATAACCATTGTTTAAAAAAATTCATTTTATATTCTCCCTAGTACACATACTTTCCTTTTTTCATATCCCGTTCAAAAGCATATCTTGTTGCATCAATCGTATGATTATTTTTATCTTCTAAACGAGGTAAAGGATTTCCATCTTTATCTGTTGCATAATCTATAATTTGAAATTCTTTTGCTATATTTGGAGTTCTTGCTGGATCTATTACTATTGCTTCTAAATCTCCAAGCCACTTCTCTCCATACTCAACAGAGCCTTTTCCTTTTGTTGCCCCCCAAGCTGATAATTCATGTTCTCTTAAATCATCAATAGACTTAGGTTCTGAACTGTCACAAGTTATCGGTTCTTCATAACCTTTGCTTAAAATATACTCAGCGACATTTTTATTACTTCTCTTAACTCCATAATATTCATCAAGAGCATAAATAATTTTTTTCTTTTTAGAATATCCCCATCTTACAAAAGCAACTGGATCGACTCCATATCCCCAGTCAAGTCCCTGCCTAACAATAGAAATATTATCTAAGTCTTCTTTTGTTATCTGCCTTATCTGAAGATTAGGGAAAGGTATGATCCCATTTCCTATTGCCTCCCCTAAATATTCATGTCTATATTTAAGTTCATTTCTCTTTTTCAAATTCTCAGCATCTTCTAAAAATTGTTCAGAAATATGTGGATTGTCCAAATATGTAGAATGATGTACATAGGTATTGTCATCAGTTCCACCAAAGCTATATTTTTTATTTACCCAATGTAATTTGCTTTGAGGAGGATTATAAGAAAAGAAACCTTTATATTTCAACCCATTTTTTAATTTTCCTCTTGTTATTGATCTAATAACTGTTTCAACTTCTGCTTCTGTCTTAAACTCTGCAAGTTCTTCAAACCAATAAAGTGCAAGAGGAAAATCTGCAAGTTTAATTGATTTACTTTTTTGAGGATCGTCAACCCCTAAAAATATAATCTTATTACCTCTTTCTACATAAATTATTTCTAAAGGACTTGCTTTAAATTTAAAATACTCTTCTACACCTAAGAATTGAATCGCCCATTTTATCTGTTCGTAAACAGTTCTGCTTAATGTTTCCCCAACCTTTCTGAAACATACTGCACTGACAGGTTCAAGAATAATGCTTAGAACTATGAATATAGCTATATGAGAAGATTTTGCAGAACCCCTTCCACCTTTAAGAACATATCTTGAATATAATGATTCTTTCCAAAAAAGCCATACTTCATAAAAATTTTTATTCAGAAGTTCCGATATTCTTTTCTGCGGTCTTTTTAAGACTTTCATAAGTGATGTCATCTATAATCAACACTCCTCTAATTTCCTCTTCTTGTTGTTCGGCTTCTTCTTTTTCTTTTCTCTGCCCTAAACTCTCTAAAACCTTTGATACTTTTAAAAGAGCATCTGCTGTTTTAGGATCTAATAGCTTATTTGGATTTTCTGAGATTTCTATCAATAACTTTTTATGTGATTCATCTATAATCCCTGCCATATCCCCGGCATTGAAATTAGCCATTTTTTTACTTTCTTTAAAACCTAATTCATCATTCCCTATCCAACGATAAATCGTACTTTTGCCTATATTCAATTCTTTTGCTATTTCTACTGCTGTTTTTCCTTGTGCATATAAGGATTTTGCCTTTCTTTGCTCTAATGTAAGCTCCATTTTTTCCACCTCGCAATAGTTATACATTGTTCTTTAAAAAAAATTTTGGATATTTTGGAAACTTTGGATATATGTATAAAATTATTTTGAATTTTTTATCAATCATTTGATGAAACATTTTAATTTATTACATAATTTATTATTTTTTCTTACTTTAATCAGAAGGTATTCAAAAGGGAATCGAAAGGTTTTCTAAAGAATATTAAAGATATTTTTTGTAAATATTTATATTATAAAGAGTAATTCAAAAGATATTTGAAAGGAAATCGAAAGATTAAAAAAAGTATTCTTAGAACAATGTTCCTTGAATACTTTCTTCTTTTAATTGGTATATACTTTTTATTGTAGTATGCTTTTTAAACAATTCTATGCTTTCTACACTTACAAGCCAACTTCCTTTTGTTTTTCCTGCACCTTTACTATATCTTCCACCAAGTCGTCCATCTCTGAGCATATTATAAATAGTTTCTACTGAAACACATAATTTTTTTGCAGCTTGATTTGTTGTTATAAATTCTGCCATAGCATCACCTCATTATAATTATATACTTTTTTTATAATGATGTAATAAAGATTTTATTTTATCATGCAATACCACTCTGCTCTTTCTGATGAGCAACCAAAAAAGGATCTTTTATATTTTTTTATTTCAAATTTTACTGCAGGAAAATTTTCTTTTATTAAATGTTGAAGATTGTTATTAAGGCTTCCAAAAATCATAAATATATTATTTTTTCCTAAATTACTTTTTATAAAATTTACAAGCCTAACATCATCTTTTTCTGTCCAATCTCCTTCATAGTTAAACCCTTTTTTACCTTCAGCACCTGTTTCTAAAAGATATGGAGGATCTAAAAATATAAAGCTGTTTGAAAACTGCCATTTCTCGTTAAAAAACTCTGTTTTTATATCTAATTTTTTTAATACTTCAAGATACTCCTTTAATCTTTTTATTTTCTGCTCAGAATAAAAATTTGAAGAAAGAGATTTACTTTTTCCAGCAACTCCTCCTAAAAGAATTAAAACTTCTCTTTCCTCTTCAGTTACATTCTCTATTAGTTTTAAGTAATTTTCTTTTAATTTTTTAAAAGTTGCTTTATCTGTATTATAAATATTCCGTGTAGAACTTAAAGGAATATTTTTATATACTTCAACTACTGCTTTTTCAAAAAGAGTGAAAACTCTATTTTTTTCATTTAATTTTATTAAATATTCCATTTTTGTATCTTTTACATTTGTAAAAACATCTGCTCCTACATCAATATATAAATTTGCTGGAACTTCCAAACCTCCTGCAAACAGATCTACAAACTTTTTTTTCTTACTTTTTTCAAATATTTCTTTAATTTCTTTATAAAATTTACCTTTATTTCCCATATAACTAAAAACTTTTTTTATCTTCATTTTCCCTCCTGCAATTTTGCATAAAAAAAAGCCCGGAGTTCTAACCTTTTTTGATTAGAACACCGAGCCCAATGCTACAAAGTGTATTATTTATTTCTACCTAATATAACTACTTTTTTTCGTGCTTCAACTATATAACCATTTTTTATTTTCACCTCTCCCCAACCTTCATGCTGTCTAAGTTCTTCCATAATAAACTCTTCATTTTCTTTAATTTTTTTCTGTTCTTTTAGCATAGCTCCATATCCTCCTTTTTTCAAGTCCAAGTTTTATTTAAAAACATACTTTTATATATAAATATCTTTATATTATATATGTTTATCTATAACAATGCTGTAAAAAAAATATACATCAGTCAGCCCTAAAATAAAGACTGACTTTTGTATATCTTTTTTAATCTTCGTGCTTCTGAAGCATAAACTGCATAAAAAGTTGCCTTTGAAATTCCCATTTTCTGAAAAATTTCTTCATTTGTCAGATTAAAATTTCCTCTTATAATTTCTTCCAACTTTTCAAAATTTTCTTTTCTTATTCTCACACACTTTTTATAAACACTTGCTTTTCTTTGCCTTTTCGCTTTGAGCAGCTTATTTTTTATTTCTACATCTTCAGCTTTTAAAAGACTAAGAATATAATCCCTTTCCTGTTCTGTAAGAATAATTTTCATTTGCTTACAGCTCCTCTTAATTTAGATAAAATCCTATGCTTTTCAGCATTTATCCACTGTCGTGTACATTTAAGTTCTCTTGCTAATTGACTTTCTCCATGCACTTTAAAGAAGATAGCTCTTAAAAGTTTTTCTTCATCAGGAGTACAATACCTCTTCAATATATCATCTACATAATCTTTTAAAATAAATCTATTAATTTCTCCTAAACTTCCTTTATCTTCTAAATCTGCTTCTCTTTCTAATTCATAATCTCCTTTGCTGCTCATTCTTTTTAAAGCGATTATAGTTTTTTCATTTAGATGATTTATTCTAAAAAATTCTTCCTCTGTTCCTTCAAATTTCTGTAATTTTTTATGCAAAAATATTAAATTATGGCTTGTTCTATATGTGTTTTTATTTACATATCTATCTATTGATTGTCGTACCCAATAATAAGCATAGGTAGAAAATTGAGTTTTTGATTCTACATCATATTTTTTTAAAGCTTCTAAAAGTCCTAATATTCCCTGTTGGAAACCATCTTCAGTATTTCCATACTGAAGATTAACAGTTCCAATAACCCAAAGATTATATTTAATTATTTTGTCTCTTGCTTCAAGATTTCCTTTCCTATACTCTAAGATTAACTTTTTAGTTTCTTCCCATGATAATCTTTTTTTAGTCCAATGTTTTAATTCAGCAACCATATTGCTCATCTTCCTGTGATTTTGGAGAACTTATTAAAAAATATTTTATTTTTTTCTTTCTGAATAAAAATCTAAATATAGCTCTAAACATATATCCTCCTATAATGCTTTTTTAGATAATACTATCTTCTCTCTAGCTGTATTAATTTTTAATGCAATAGATTGCTCTGATGTTCTTAATGTAGATCTTTTACTTTCAATCTCTTTTTTCTTTGCTCTTAATTTTTGTACTTCAGCCTCAGCTTCCTGAATTGCAAAACCTAACATTTTTTCTTGATATTCTAGTGATTGCTTTTCTTTTTGATTTTTTTTCTGAAGATTTTCCTCCTCTTCCAATAATCTTTTATAGTTATTTATCAAAACTTCCAGCATCTCTTTATTTCCTGTTAAATCCAAACCATAATCAACTTTATATAAAGTTACTAAATTATTTTCACTTATTACAAAAGTAAGCATAGTTTCTTTTTGAATATAATATGATGCTTTTTTATGTATTCCATAAGTTCCTGTTGTAATAAATTCTGCTGTTAGTAAAAGCCCTTGAAGTTCCCTTTTTACCTCTTCAATATCATCTTGATGAGTATTCTTCCAGCCGTCATAATTAATGTCAGTTACCATTACACCTCGTACTCTATTAAAATAACGAACTATTGCATGTTTTGTTATATTGATATTTTTAAACTCTTCCATAAAGATCCTCCTACAAATAAAATTTATCCTCTATAATCATTGCTATTACTTTTCCTACTGCTGTTCCTACTGCAACTGCTATTCCTATTCCTACATAAAATCCAAACATTTTATTCCTCCTCTATAACTGTAAAATCATCTTTATCTACCCAGCTCCATTCAAAAGCATCAATATTTTCATATCCTTTTAATATTTTTACTCCTGTAAAGCCATCTCTTTCTATTTCTTCTTTTAATGTTATTCCACTTTTATGAGTAGAGCCTGAATTAGTCATTAAAAAATCTCCATCTTCTGTATCTACTCCTATTATCATTTCTTCTTTATCAGCCCAATAACCTATTTTTATTTTCTGACCTAGCCTAATTCTTTTATATTCAAGTTCTTTTACAACTTCAATTTTTCCTTTTTTTGCCATTTAACCCTCCTTTTTTATAAATTATCCAAATTCATAACATTTAAAATAACAGTGTTTTTAAAACCATTTGTCTCTTTTAAAAATTCTTTCCAATTCTGTATAACATTACTATCAATTTTAATATTATTATCTATGTAAGAGATTAGCTCTCCTACTCCGGTTCTCCCATCCTCATATAAAAAATGATAAGCAATTAAATATTGCTTTTTCCCACTTATTTTTGTTTCTTTTGCAGCCATCTCTTTATTCCCTCCAAAACATTTATAATCTTAGTTGCTTCTCTCTTAGAAAGAGCTGAAGGTGGTACAGAATAACCTATATTTCTTTCAATGCAGTCCTTCAACCTTTGGTATGCATTTGTCTTGTATATTTCATCAGCTAAATGGTTTATTCTGCTAAGCTGTGCAGGAGTAAGCCCTGTTTCTTTTTTATATAGCTTTATTAAAGTTTCAATCATTTTTTTGGCTTGTTGGAAGCTCAATTCTTTTGAGCTCCCAACATTAAACATTCCTTTCAGCATTGCCCTATAATCTTCTTCAGACATTCTGATTTCAGCTTTAATAACATGAATTTTCTTTATTTGCCCCTCGCTTATTGGATACATATTATCCCTCCGCATTTACTATACTAAGTGGAAGATATACTTTTTTCCCTTGCTCATCTTTATAATAAGCCTCTATGAATGTACTTGTTTTTGTTGGCTTATAGGCTTCTTTAATAATTTGAACTCCATCTTTTAACTCTTCATCATTAATTTTTTCTGCTATTCTTTCAAGTTCCAAAACTCTTGAAGCCTTTAAGTTTCCATTTTTATCTTTTTTCAATAAAAGATTTATAAGTTCTTCCAGTTCTGCTTTTTCCCCTGCAGTAACTTTAGAAATATATCCCTTTACTTTCTCTATCCCTGCATGAACTGTATCATCAAAGTTATCTGTTACTCTATGTCCGATTGTTATCGTAAGCCCTTCTGCTGTTGTGAAAGTGTGAGTTTGCTGATTTTCTTTAACTCCAAATAGCTCTGCTTTCATTTCAAGAGCAGTTTTAAAGTCTTCATACACAGCTTTTTTTACTTGTGAAAGCATTTCAGAAACACCTTCTAATTTTTTAAAGTTTCTTTCTACTGTTTCTGCTACAAGATTTTTATAAGTTTCTCTTGCTTCAGCTTTTCTTTTTTCTTTCTCTCTTTCTTCTTTTTTTATCTCCTCAAATAAAGCCTTTTTTTGTTCTGTTGTTAAATTTTTTAAATCTACCATCATTTTAATTTTCCTCCTCATCAACTTTTACTCTTGCTATTAAAGAATCAACTTCTGCCAATCTTCCTGTAATAACTGCCACTTTTTTCTCTGCAGTTTCTCTTACTATTTTTATCTGTTCCTTTAAATTCTTTTGTTTATTCAAAAGTCCTGTAAATTCTTCTTTTGTAACTCTCATGTTATCTCCTTTAAATTAACACTTTTTAAATCAGCACTATTAAAAGCAACACTATTTATCTGCAAGTTTTTCATTTATTTTTGCTACAATTTTTTTAATATCACTGTCTATCTCAAAATATTTTTTCTTGTTTTCTTTTGTATAAACTCCTTTATTTAATGCAATTATTACATCTTTCCTTTTAATAACGAGCTTTGAAAGCTCGTTTAATTCTGTATCTATAAGAACTGCCTCTTCTCCAAAATCTTTTACTAAAATATCCTTTGCTGTATCCTCTAAAGTTATATTTCTCATATTATCCCTCCTACATTATTGAAAGCATTGTGATTGCTGCTTTTATATACTCTATTGTGATTCTACCTTTTGTATCTGCAAAATTTTCAGGTCTTGAAGCTATATCTGAAGCTAAGCTCAAAAGATTTGAAAGCTGTCTTGCAGATCCTTTTACAGTAAGATTTATATAATTTATCATTTCAGTAATTTCTTTATCTTCATAAAGATCTACTTCACTGCCTAAAAACTTTGTTACAATAAGTCTTATATCTTTGATATCTAAATCTTTTAAAGACATATTTATTACAGCTCTGCTGAATAAATACTCATATTCTCCTCTTTGTGAGCATATTTGCTGTTTCAATTTTTCTGTTCCTGCAATTACTACTCCAATTCCTGTTTGGTCTGCTATACTTCTTACAATATCAATCACTTTCGGTTTTAAGTGTTCTCCCTCATCAATAATTAATATTGTTTCAGTAAATTTCAGCATATCTTTTATATCTTCCTTTAAGTTTTCCATTCTGCCATGATAATCAAGTTTTAATTCTCTAGCAATTTTTCTAATCATAGTTACATCAGTTATATTGTTTTCAGCAGTTATAAAGATACATCTTCCTTTATAGCTTTTTACATATTCCTGTAAAGCATGAGTTTTTCCTATTCCTGCTCTTCCAAAGATATAGGCAATTTTTGCACTTTCAAGCAATCTTTCTCTTACATTTGAAGCCACATATTTTTGAATCATGTCTATTGTGTAGAAAACTCTTTTCTTTACTTCTGTATCTGCAGAAAACTTAATTCTTTTCATAGTAGTTTTATGTCTATCTAAAAATGCCTGTACTTTTTCAGCAAGAGCCTTCATATCTCCTTTATAAGTACCATTTCTAAATTCTGAAAGTGTACTTGTTCCTATACTCATTGCTTTCGCTACTTTGGAATAGCTGAAACCATTATTTTCTACAAATTGCTCTAATTCTCTTCTTAATGCGTCCATTTTTCTCCTCTCTAATCAATCGGTTGATATATTCCATTACCAAGATATATTTCTTTTTTATTTTTCTTAACTTCAATATATTTATGTTCTTCTTTTCTTTCGTAATTGTATTCAATAACTCCTGTTTCTTCTCTCTCCTCCTCTCTGATGTTAATAATTTCTTTTTCAAGTTTTGCAATCTTTTTAAGTCTGTTTTTCTTAGCTTTGATTGAATCAATATCATTACTCCAACCAGCTGTTTCAAGTTTTTCAGCCTTACATAAAAACTCTCCAGTTTCTAAGTACACATAAACCATTCTTAAATCATGTGGATCAAATTTAATTTTAACTTTTTCCCTTTGATGAAAATACAAGTTCTCATGTACATAAGTATTTCCAAGATATTCAATTCCGTTCTGCTGAACTGTTCTTATTTCTTCATAAAGGAATAACAGTCTTAATTTCTCATCAGAAAGCATTTTTCTTTGCCCTGCAGGATTTTCTTCATTGAAAACTTCCAAAGGTGTTCTATTATTCATTCCTTTACCTCTGTGAGCTTTAAGCCCGGCTTGTCTTCTTAAAGCATAATATCCGTGATTTTTATAATTTATGAAATTCTGAATTTCTGCTTCAAGTTCTTCCTGCTCTAATATCATTCCTTTAGCAATTTTATCCATTGCAAAGGATCTCATTCTTTCAGGTCTTTCAACTATATTTCCACCTTTATAAGTAATAGAAGCCTTTGTGAAAGTTTCTTTGAAGTCTACAAACCATCTTTCTATATGCTTACTTTGTGCATTATAAGGAAGTGCATGGGATACTTCTAAGCCTAAACTTGAATAAATACCATCAAGTTCATCTGTTCCTTTAAGAACTTTTGATTTATAAGCTTTCCCGTTATCTGTAAACAGCTGTTCAGGAACTCCATATTTTTCAATCCCTCTTTTAAGAGCTATCGCTATACTTTCAGTTGTTTCTGTCCATGAAAGTGTCCAGCCTGTAATAAGTCTGCTTTTTACATCAATCCATACTATCAGTTTTGGAGAGCCGTAATATCTTTCTCCGTTAGCTTTCTTTTTATTCCCTCTATAACACATCATTTCTAAGTCATGCCCGTCTGACATCCACACTTGCCCGGCTTTTATATCATCATATCCCCTTACAACATAAGGAGTATAAGTATCTTTGAACTCTTTACTTCCCATTCTTGCCTTATCTTTTTCAATGTTTGTCATGTCATTTTTTATGTAATTTCTCATAGTTCCGTAAGAGATAGCTTCTGTCCCAAACATTGCTACAATTCTTTCATAAACAAACATCATATTCGGCTTATTTTTACTCTTATAAAGCCCTCTTATAGCTTCCAAAACCTCTGCATCTATTCTTCTCATTCCCTTGTTAGCTCCATGCCCGGAACTAAGTGCCAAAGGATTAGTTTTATTTTTCAAATATACTCCGAACCATCTTCGTAAAGTAGGAACACTCAATTTTTTTATTACTTCCATCTGCTGTGGAAATTCTTTTTCTGCAGTTGCCACAAATTCCTCTATTATTTCTCCTTTACTGCCTGAAAGTATACTGTATCTTTCCTCCAGCTTATTGCATAAAATGTATCTTGCCCATGCTGTTCTCTGATTCCAAAGTGGAAGTTCATCTATTGCATTTGCTTCTATTTTAGCTACTGTTCTTATTCTTTCAGGTTTAACTGTAACTGCAGTAAGAGTTTTTAAATAGTTATCTACATCTTCAGCAAGATAAAAATTTTTATGTGTTCTGCCTACTTTTCTTTTTACCACCTGCCATTTTTCTTTTTCTGCCAGTCTTAAAACTTGTGTTCTGCTCTTTCCAAGCAGCTTTTCAAGTTCTTTACCTTCATATTCTTTAACCATAAAAGCCCCCTATTTAAAAGACTTTTACCCCAAGAAATTCCTCAATTTTCTTCTCTGTTTCAACATCTCTGTTCACATTAAGTCTTTTTACAATCCTTATTATCTTATTGATGTCTATATCCAATGCCTCTGCTAAGTCTGAAAGTCTTGTATCCTTTTCAAGTAAAATCTTTTGAAACTTTTTATACTCTTTATCCCTATTTTTTATATAATCAGGTGTTTTATTTATAAGTTCCCAAACTTCAGGTTCTCTTTCTTTAAGTTCTCCATTCACGAGCTTTTTCCAATCATAAAGGCTCAGATTTAAAGCTCTTTTCAGTGAGGCTAAAGTCATTTCAGCATCTATTAAACCTTTTTTCAGCTCTGTCATTCTGAAAAGATTATCTCTGTATGCTTCTACTCTTTTCTCTAGTTCTGACATTTCTCTATCTCCTTTTCTAATTTTTCACACATTCTTTTATACCCTTGTTGCCCTCTTAAACTTTCTAATAATTCTTTTAATTGTTCAACTTTTGCCATAGCTTTATTCCTCCCTTTGTGGTATAATTCAGCTAAGGCTTATATATAAGCCCTCGCTGATGGCAGAGATAAGAAGAGAACGACCAATTCAAGCATCTTATCTTTGCTTTTTTATTTTTCTTTGTAATAATCATATCCTGCTCTTTTATAAAACTGTCTAAGGGAAAATACTGTTTTAATTCCCAAATACTCAACAGCTCCTTTCTCATCTCCTTTTTTAATCATTTCAAGAGCTATGCTGTGTCTAATGTCATTAAAGCTGTAAACTTGTCCTAAAACTTCCTTTGTATGTCTTCTCAGCCAATACCTAGCAGTCTGTGGCAATTCTTTTTCTTCTCTTTTTAAAAGAGTAAAAATATAGTATTCCAAGTAGTTTTTCTCTGTATAATCTGTTATTTCTGTTGCCAGTTCTTTTGTTATCTCACAGCCTTTAAGTTCCCAAGTATTATTTTTTAGGTTTAGATCTTTCACTGTAAGATCCATCACTTCATCTACAATCATTCCCGTTTCAATAACTATCTTATAAATAAGTCTTTCCCTCGTTGGAACTGAAGAAACTAAAATGTTCAACTGCTCCATTGACAAGAATTCTTTTGTTTTAAATTTTCTTTTATATTTTCTTATGTTTTCTGCAATGTCTATTCCCAGTATCTCAGTAAAGAAAAATTCTAAAGCATTTAATTTAACAAGAACTGTATTTACATCTAAAAGTTTTAAATTGTTATCTAAATATCTGATAATATCATCTCTTTTGATGTTAATAACTTCTTTTCCTGTAATTTCTAAAAATTCCTTAACTGTTTTATAATATGTTTTTTGAGTTGATATACTGTATCCTCTGAACTGCATCTCTGTCTTCAAGCTCAAAAGGTCAAAATAGAACTTTTCAAACATCTTTTTTATTCTTCCTCCATTGTGTCTATTATTCCATTGACACACTCTATTATTTCTCCTATTTTTTCTTCCATTGCTTTTAATCTCTCATCAACTGAATCAAGTATCTGTATTTTTTCCTCCAGCTTTTCAAGAAGTGTGATTTCTTTCTCACTGTCTTCATTCATTTTTTTAAATGTTTCTTGTCTGTCAACTAAGATTCTTTCAATTTTATCCAGCTTTTCATCAGTTATTTTTATCTTTGTTATCAATGCTTCAGAACTTACTGGTAACATTTCTCTTCTGTGAAACTTTGTTATAAGCACCCTTGCAAACTTTCTGAATTTCTTAGCTTTTTCAGTTCTTGCAAGAAGTGCAGCTTCATAAATCCCCTGCTCATTGAAAAATCTTTTCTCCCTGTTTTTTACTATCCCTCCCTCTAGATTCTTTACCTTTCTTAGAAAAGAAAATTCCTCTGTTAAAAGTTCAGGATTTCTTGTTAATAATTTTTTAAAAGCCTCTTGATTGGTTCCTATTGCAGTAATAACTTCTTCTACATCCATTATTAATTCATTGTCCTGTGAATAAAGCTGTATGTCCTGCTCCTCAAACTTAACTATTTCTAATTTTTCCATTGCTCTCCTTCCTTGTTTTTCCTTCTCCAATAAGTTATAATTATGTAAAGTGGCTCTATAAGGAGGACTATTGGAGAAAAAAAGTTTTATTATAAATGAATTAAATTCAATCTTAGAAAAGATTAATCTTTATTGTGATAAAGAAAAATATAAAATTCTATTTACTGTTAATAACGGATTTATTAAAGCTGATTTATATTTAAGTATTAGCGATTCAAAACCTAATGATATAGACTTATTGCCACCATACTTTTGTGAAAATCAAGAGCTTACATTAGATATGTGTAGATATAAAGCTCTTTTCACAACACCAAAAGGAAAATTCCCGCTTATATCTTCAAATGATGTTTTAGCACTAAAAAATGTAACTTTTTTTAGTAATGGGAAAACTTTTAATTTACCTTGTTTTTTATTATTTGTAGATAAAATTATTGGTGTAAATATAGTCAGTTCTGATTTTACTATTTAATTTTTATAGATAGAGCCACTATTTTTAGTAGTAAGGTTTGTAATTACTATCATTTCTTTTCAAAAGTTCTATATATTTTGTTTGTGCCATTCTTACTTTTCTCATAAATTCTCTCACTTTTTCTTTATTTATATCGCCTTCCATCAATTTTTTATAATTTTCATTTAATTCATTTCCAATATTTGCTATTTCTATATCTATATTATTTTCAATATTGGAATTTATCTCCTCTCTTATTTCAATTTTTATTTTAATCATTCTTTTCTCCTTTTTGGAATTTATGGCACTTTACAGAGTGGTTGCCAAACTCCTCGCTTATACTTGTTTTTCCTTCTCCAAAAAGTTATAATTAAAAGAAAACTTTTGGAGGTATTCTGTGAAAAACAAACCATCTCTTATAGAGACTGCAAAACTCTTACAAGAATATTTTAAATATAATCAAGGTATTTCATTTGGAAATATCGACTCAACAAACCCTTTAAAAAGTAATGAAGCACATCTTAAAAATATGAAATTACTTTCTTTTTTTGGTGCTATAAAAAATTTTCATGGTTCTTTTTTACCTAATGGAAACCAATTAAATTATTTTATAAAGTATAAACTTACTGTAAAAATTATTACTATGCTATGCCCTATCATAGTTGGAATAATTACTTTTTTAGCTACTTTAATATCTATATTAGATTTTTTTATATCCCACTAAGCAAGAATGTTCTTCAAAAAATTTTATTCCATTTTTTTCTATTAAATATTCAAAGTCTTCTACTCCATTTATCACAAAAGAAGAACTACGAATATATTTTATAAATACAACTACTTCTATTTTTCCTTTTAATTCTTCGTTATATTCCTGTATTCTTGTCTTGTAATAATCTTTCAAGGGAGTTTCTAAGTCTGTTTCAAGTATGATTTCTCCCTCTTTTAAAGATACTATTTTTTTTATATCCTTTTTGGAAAGTTTACCAGTTCCCTCAAATTCAAGTTTAAAGTTTCTCCGTTCACTTTTTATTAACTTTATTAGTAAATAAAAGTAAAAACAGGTTTCTAAACAATCCGCTATCAATTTAAGTTTTTCCATCTTTCAAGCCTCCTTTCCTCATTTATGGCACTTTACAGAGTTATTGCCGAACTCCTCGCTTGTAAAATTATTTTTTAAAGTTTGTAATTTTAAATTTAAGCTGTTTTTATTTGTTAACTTCTATCATTCCTCCTTTATTTTTTGATACTTTTTTATAAAATATTATTTTATATTTTTTTATCATTTGATTGTAAAAAATAAAGATACTTTTCTGTAAATCTGTATCCACGACAATGATTTACAATTTGTATCACAGATAAAAAAATGGTATAATAAATTAAGTGTAATATTTATATTCTTGTTAAACTTTAAGTATAACTTATCTTGTCCTTAGTATATACTAAAAGTTTAACATTGTCAAATTTTTTTTAGAAAGGAGTTGAACTTTATGTATAACTTAGCCCAAAATATAGCTAATATAAGGATTAAAAAAATGTATACACAAAAAGGGCTTGCAGATGCTTTAGGAGTAAGTAAAGGAACAATTACAAGCTATGAAGCAGGAGTAAGAGTTCCTCCTATTGATAAATTAGAAGAAATGGCTAAATTATTTAATATTAAAATTACAGATTTTTTTGTTGATAATATTGAAAATATTAATTTTTTTGAAAAGTGTTCTACTAATAGTAGGATACCCATTGTTTCTCATGCATCAGCAGGAACTGGAAAAGGTACTTTTGAAGGAGATGAAATTCTTGATTATTTAGAGCTACCTGATAAAATAGGAAAAAAAGGAGATTTTGGAACTTATGTTATTGGCGATTCGATGTCTCCTAAAATTTTAGATGGAGATATTGTTTTTATAAAAAAGATGGATAGTCTTGATGATGGAGATATTGGTCTATTTAAGTTAAATGAACAAATTTTTATAAAAAAGTTCAAATACAATCCCTTTACAGAAGAAACATTTTTAATGCCTATTAATAAAGAATATAATATTATTCCAATAAAATCTTCAGATGATTTTTCTGTAATAGGTAAAGTTATTTGTAAGTTAGATTATAATTTTTAGTGTTCTATTTCAACTAGGGGACTATTTGTCCCCTAGTTGATTTTATATTGATTTTACTAGGTTTTTGATAAATATCTATATTTTTTATCTGTAATTTTTCAGGATTTTTTATAATTTTTAGTGTTCTATTTCAACCAGTCATTATTTGATAACTGGTTGATTTTATATTGATTTTACTAGGTTAGTATAGTTTTTATAAGAATATATACTTTTTATCTGAAGTTACTTATACCATTTTTGCCTTGTGAACAGTCTTATCTTTTCAGGCTGTTTTTTATTTTTCTTGATTTTAACAAGGTTTATAAACACTGTTCAAAGGCTTCTGCAAAAATGCCGTTTTTCTCCTGATGCACACTGTCAATTTTTCCAAAAAATAAAAAAAGAATGTAAAAAACCTTTTCTCGAACAAGGTTCCGAACATTCTCGAACATTCCCACGATTTTTCATTTACACTGTCCACATTCCTATTTTTTTCCCATTTTTTCCCGTAATATTTTCATTTTGTTTCAGTAATTTTCACAGTGTTATTTTCCTATAAATCCCTATTATATCTAGCTTTCTTTAATATTCTTTTTATTTTTTCTCTTTTATCATATCATATTACCCCCCACACCTGTTCCTGATAAGGAATTTACAATCCTCCAAGGTTAAATAAAAACAAGCATTTTCTAGCTCTTTAATCCATGAGGGAGAAGATTTACAATCCTCCAAGGTTAAATAAAAACGGATTAAATGCTGCTATGTTAGCTTGTCCTATTACTATTTACAATCCTCCAAGGTTAAATAAAAACGAATATAGAATAGATATAAGATTGTCAAGTAAAGAAATTTACAATCCTCCAAGGTTAAATAAAAACCTTCATCTATACCACCAGAGCCATTTCTATTTTTAAATTTACAATCCTCCAAGGTTAAATAAAAACCAAATAAATGAAATTATAAAGAAGAGAAGAAAAGAACATTTACAATCCTCCAAGGTTAAATAAAAACTTTTACCAACAGAGTAAATATTTACTTCTCTGTTATCATTTACAATCCTCCAAGGTTAAATAAAAACCATACAAATATATCCCATCTTCCTTGCTCTCTAACTTATTTACAATCCTCCAAGGTTAAATAAAAACAGTTTCTTTATACAGAGGAGTTCCACCTTCAACTGTATTTACAATCCTCCAAGGTTAAATAAAAACGAGAAAATGTTAAACCTTCTAGCATGGCTAACGATCTATTTACAATCCTCCAAGGTTAAATAAAAACTTTGACACTCCATTTTTATAATTCCTTCATCATCAATTTACAATCCTCCAAGGTTAAATAAAAACAGATACTCTAACTATCCTTTAACTTATAATACCTTTTTTTATTATTATTGTCTACTTAAAAATTTATAAAAAATTTTTTTCTATTCTTTTTTCTTTTATAATAAAAAAATATTTAAAAGCTATAAATTAAAATTGCTTGTCTATCCTTAACTTTTTTTACATTATCAAAGGTTGACAATAAAAAAGCACCCTTATCAAAGGACTTAGGTGCAATCAACTATTATTAATTATAAAAATTAGTTAATTTTATCAACTAAAGTTTTTCCAGGTTTAAATTTAACTGTTTTCTTAGCTTCAATTTTGATTTCTTCTCCAGTTTTAGGGTTTCTTCCAACTCTTTCAGCTCTTTCAACAATTTCAAATTTTCCCCATCCGATAAAGTTTAATTCTTCTCCTGCTGCTAATGTGTTTTCTATAGTTGTAAGGAAAAGATCAACTTTTCTTTCAGCCTCAGCTTTAGATGGGAATGCTCCTGTTTCAAATAATACTTTTGCAAAATCTTTTTTTGTCATTATATATATCCTCCTAAACTTAACTTAAAAATTTGCGCGTTCCTATTTTATATCATAAAATACAGATATTTTCAAACTTTTTTTAAAATTTTTCAATATTTTTTTGAATTTTACACAAATAAATAGTACAATGTATTAGAACAGAAAAAAATTTGTTTAAAATGAGGTAATTTTATGAAAAAAAGAGGTTTTGTTTTATTTTTTTTATCATTAATATTTTTTTCTTGTAGCCGAGTAAACTACAAAATTGATGATGAAAAATATAGAGCTGTTGGAAAAGATTCAAGAATTAAATATATTATTTTACACTATACAGCTACTAATAACGAAGTTGGAATTAGAGCTTTAACAGGTCCTAATGTTAGTGCTCATTACTTAGTAACTTCTATAGATAAAGAACCTACATATGCCTTAGTTGATCATAATGAAAGAGCTTGGCATGCTGGTATAAGCGAGTTTGGTGGAAGGAATAATATAAATGATACTTCTATTGGAATAGAAATTGTAAATATCGGAATAAGAAGTGTACCAGGGCAGCCTAAGACTAAAGGTTTTTTTAGACCTTACAATGAATATGTTCCTTTTACTGAAGGACAAATAAAAAAAGTTGCAGCATTGGTAAAAAAACTTTCTATTCAATACAATATCAACCCAAGATTTATTTTAGGTCATTCAGATGTAGCACCTACTAGAAAAATTGATCCAGGTCCAAAGTTCCCTTGGAAAAGATTATACAAAGAGTATGGCATAGGTGCTTGGTATAATGAAAGTGACAAGGTTAAATTTATGAATGCTGAACTATTTAAAGTTACTCCTATCCCAGAAATAAAAGCTGAACTTAGAAGATATGGATACAAAATCAATAATACAGATGAATGGGATGAAGAAAGTAAAAGAGTAGTTTACAATTTTAAAGCACATTTCAATCCTGATAATTTAAATGATACTATGGATTTAGAAACTTTTGCTATAATTAAAGCACTAAATAAAAAATATAGATAATTCTATAAAATTTCCTTGTATTAATCAACAAATAGTGGTAGAATAAGCATGTAGTAAAACCTTGATATAAATTAAACACTAAGTTTTTAACACTTTTCAAAAATTTTAGGGTTTGTTTTGTTCTTAATGGTTTTAGTTCTAAAATTTTTGGAGGTGCATTAAATATGCTAAAAGGAACTGTAAAATGGTTTAACAAAGACAAAGGATTCGGATTCATTTCTGGAGAAGATGGAAACGATTATTTCGTTCACTACTCTAACATCAATGCAAAAGGATTCAGATCTCTAGAAGAAGGACAAGCTGTTACTTTCGAAGTTACTGAAGGAAACAAAGGTCCAGTTGCTTCTAACGTAACTGTTGCATAGTTTAAACACTGAAGAATATAGGGTACTGAAATTCAGTACCCTATTTTTTATAATTGGAGGTAACTATGAAAAAAATACATATAAAAAAAGATAAAAGAGCTAACAATATAATTAATCTAGCAGTTAAAATATTTCTTTTTCCTCTATTTTTTTTCGGACTAATTTTAAGATGTTACGACAAAATCTTTAAAAAGAATAAAAGAAGAGAAAATATCATAGATATTTGGTAGTAGTTTCTTTACAAAATAAAAGTAGTATGTTATACTTTCATTATGTGTGCATGGGTGGCGGAATGGTAGACGCGTAAGGTTGAGGTCCTTATTGGTAGTTTCCAGTGAGAGTTCAAGTCTCTTCCCGTGCACCATTTAGATTTCAATAAAAAGTCTTTATAATATAAACAAACATATATGTTTAGAACAAACTTTCATAATTTTTGAAAGTTTTTTTATTTTATAACCATATTTAACTATTCTATCTTTTTCCTTTTTCCAAACTTATTTAAGTATTTTAATCTTTTTAACTTATCTATTTTTATTTCTTTGATTGATTATCACCTAAGTTTATAAAAAAATACACCCTCCATCTCAATTACCTAAGACTTTGGGTGTAATATATAAGCTCTTTTATATTAATCTTTATCATATTCATTTATAAAGTTTTTTAATTTTTTCTTGATTCTCTGTATAGTATTATCCACTGATTTAAGCTCTCTACCAGTTTTTTCTGCTATCTCTGTATAAGTCATCTCTGCAAGCATATATTCAAAAATTTCATTCTCCATTTTACTTAGATGAGTTTTTAAATATTCATTTAAATATCTCATCTTCTCTTTTCCTAAGTAAATCTCTTCTGGATTATAAAAAGCAAAAGAACGATTTTCATATGTTACATCAAGATCTTCATCACTTTCATTTGTATTAGACATTGCTAAATTTAAAATCCTATTTTTTCCTGAATTTGAATTTTTTATAGCAGTTATAATTTGACGTTTAATACATAAAATAGCAAAAGTAGAAAAAGAAGCTTTTTTTGATTCATCATAGGCATTGATAGCTTTTAAAAGTCCTATTCTTGCCTCCTGTAATACATCCTCCTTATCAGCACCATAGAAAAAATAATTTTTTGTTTTTAGTAGAATCAATTGTTTAAATTCTCTAAAAATTTGTTGCATAGCATCTTCATCACCATTTTTTGCTGCATGAATAGTTTGAATGTTTATCATTTCTCCCTCCTAAAAATATTTTTTAGTCCTGACTGTAGAAATTGATAAAATCCTTACCCAGTATATAAGATTGTTTTACGTGTATATTATATAAAATTTTAAATTTTTTGCAATAGTAAAAAACAATTTTTTTATGGTAAAAAGATACTTATAATGTTTTTCATGTAAAAAGCCTATCAAATAAAAGTATCTAACAGGCTTTTTCACAACAGATAAACTCAATGAATATCAAAAAATTATTTTGCTTCGTTGTATAATTCTTCTAATCTTTGTTGAATAGCTTCATCTTCAAGATATTCATCATAAGTCATCATCTTATCTACTATTCCATTAGGAGTGATCTCTATAATTCTATTTGCTACTGTTTGAATAAACTCATGGTCATGAGCACCAAATAATAGAGTTCCTTTAAAGTTGATAAGAGCCTTGTTTAAAGATGTAATTGATTCAAGATCTAAGTGGTCATTAGGGTTATCAAACATAAGAACATTGGCATTTGTAAGCATCATTTTTGCAAGCATACATCTTACCTTTTCTCCCCCTGAAAGAACTGTACAACTTTTTAAAGCTTCCTCTCCAGAGAATAGCATTCTTCCTAAGAAACCTCTTACAAAAGAATCATGTTGATCAGGAGAGTATGGTCTTAACCAATCAATTAGATTTAGATCTTTATTTTCAAAGAATTTACTATTATCTTTTGGCATATATGCTTGAGAAGTTGTAATTCCCCAAGTATATGATCCTGAATCTGGTTCAATCTCTCCAGATAAAATTGATAAAAGAGTTGTTTTTACAAGGTCATTTTTAGCTAAAAATACTACTTTATCACCTGTATTGATTGTAAATGTTAAATTGTCAATTAATTTAACTCCATCTACTGTTTTAGAAAGATTTTCTACTTTAAGAAGGTTATTTCCAGCTTCTCTCTCTTGTTTAAATTCAATAAATGGATATTTTCTGTTAGAAACTTGCATATCTTCAAGTTGAAGTTTATCAAGAAGTTTCTTTCTTGAAGTTGCTTGTTTAGATTTAGAAGCGTTAGCACTGAATCTAGCAATGAACTCTTGTAACTCTTGTCTTTTTTGTTCAAGTTTTTTATTCTTAGCTGATAGAAGTTTTACCATTAATTCATTTGATTCATACCAGAAATCATAGTTTCCAACATACATTTTGATTTTTCCATAGTCAATATCTGTAATATGAGTACAAACTTTATTTAAGAAGTGTCTATCATGTGAAACAACAATTACAGTAGTATTGTCTAAGTCCATAAGGAAGTTTTCTAGCCATGTTATAGCTTTGATATCAAGTCCGTTTGTAGGCTCGTCTAGAAGTAAAACATCAGGTTGTCCAAATAAAGCTTGAGCAAGAAGAACTTTAACTTTTATAGGCTCACTTAATTCTTTCATAAGTTTGTGGTGGTCAGCAATATCAACTCCAAGTCCCATTAAAAGAGTTTCAGCTTCAGTTTCAGCTTCCCAACCATTAAGTTCAGCAAACTCTCCTTCAAGTTCAGCAGCTCTTATTCCATCTTCATCAGTAAATTCACTTTTAGAATAGATTTCATTTTTTTCTACAATGATATCCCAAAGTTTTTTATGTCCCATAAGTACAACATTTAAAACTTCATCCTCTTCATGAGCAAAGTGGTCTTGTTTTAATACTGCCATTCTTTTATTTTTATCAAAAATTATCTCTCCCTCTGTAGGTTCTAAAGCTCCAGAAAGAATTTTTACAAATGTAGATTTTCCAGCTCCATTAGCTCCAATAAGTCCGTAACAGTTTCCAGGAGTAAACTTTAAGTTTACATCTTCAAAAAGCTTTCTTCCAGAAAATCTCATACCAAGATTACTAGTTGCGATCATTTAAAATATATCCTCCTACTAAAAAATATTTATTAATTAAAAAATTAAATTTCTCATCAATACAAAACTACCATATTATAACATTTTATATTAATAAAGGCAAATTAAATGAAAAAACTAAGGATAATTAAATTTGAAAAAAACAAAAAGTATGATAGAATATAATGTAAAAATTTAAAGATAGCGAGGAGTCATGGCAACATTATTTGATAAAGTAAATATAAAAAATTTAAAATTAAAGAATAGAATTGTACTTCCACCATTAGTAAGATTTTCTATGGTGGGGACAGATGGTTTTGTAACAGATAAAGTAGTTGAATGGTATAGAGATGTTTGTGCTGGGGGAGTGGGATTAGTTATTGTAGAAGCTTCAGCCGTAGCAGAAGATGGTAAATTGAGAGATAATCAATTAGGAATATGGGATGATAAATTTATAGAGGGGTTAAAAAGAATAGCCGATACTTGTCATGAATATAGTGTTCCAGCTCTAATTCAACTTCATCATGCAGGTTTTAAAGAGAGAATAAAAGATGTGCCAGAAAGTTTACTTGATGATATATTAGAAAAATTTAAATTAGCTTTTGTTAGAGCTAAAAAAGCAGGTTTTGATGGAATAGAGATTCATGGAGCACATACATATCTAATTTCTCAGCTTAATTCAAGAATTTGGAATCTGAGAGAGGATAAATATGGTGGAACTTTTGAAAAAAGAATGTTTTTCTCTAAAAAGTTAATTGAGGATACAAGATACCTTTTTGATGATAATTTTATTTTAGGTTATAGAATGGGTGGAAATGAGCCTGAACTTCAAGATGGAATAGAGATAGCAAAATATCTTGAAAAATTAGGAATAGATCTATTACATGTTTCAAGTGGAACTCCTAACCCTGATATGAAACAAAAGGAAAAAATAGATATACCTGAAGATTTCCCTTTAGATTGGGTAATATATATGGGAACAGAGATAAAAAAAAGGGTAAATATTCCTGTTATAGGTGTTAGAAAAATAAAAAAAGAGAGAGAAGCTAGTTGGTTGATAGAGAATAATCTTTTAGATTTTGTAGCAGTTGGAAGAGCTATGATAGCAAGACCAAACTGGGCAGAGATAGCAGAGAAGGAGTATAAAAGAAGAGATGCAAATAAAGAGTGTTGATATCTTCTGTGAGATAATTGATAATTTTGGAGATATTGGAGTAGTTTATAGAGTTGCAAAAGAACTAAAAAAAATATATAATAATCAAGTAAAAATAAGGGTTATCTTTAATAGAATAGATGAGTTTTTAAAGATAAATCCCTCAGCAAAAAATTTAGAAATTCAAGAGATAGATGGTATTTGTTACTGTCCCTATGAATATATTAAAAAAAATATGTGTACATTTTCTACTGCAAATGTTATAATAGAAGCCTTTGGATGTACAATACCTGAAGAGTATATGAATGTGGCATATAACAATTCAGATTTGATATTAAATCTTGAATATCTTTCAGCTGAAGATTGGGTAGAGGACTTTCATTTGCAAGAATCTATACTTGGAAAAGGGAAGCTTAGAAAATTCTTCTTTATGCCTGGATTTACAGAAAAAACAGGTGGAATTATCACAGATTCTCTATATTTAGATAGAATTACTAAAGTAAAAAACAATTTATCTGAATACAGAAAAAAATATTTAAAAAATATTGATAACTATGATAATAAACTGATAGGAACAATATTTACATATGAAAAAAACTTTGCTCCTTTGATGAGAGATTTGAAGAAATTAGATAGAGAAGTAGCTCTATTGGCAATGGGAGAAAAGACACAAGAGAGCTTTAAAGAATTTTTTAAAAAAAATTTTGTAGAAAAGCTTGGAAATATTTATAAATATGGTAAAATAGAGATAGAGTTCTATGATTTTTTAAGCCAAGAAGAGTATGAGGAGCTTATAAATGTGGTAGATTTTAACTTTGTAAGAGGGGAAGACTCTTTTATAAGGGCAGTTCTTACAGGAAAACCATATTTGTGGCATATTTATTTTCAAAAAGAGTTCATTCATATGGACAAATTACAAGGATTTTTAGATAAATACAGGGAACAAGTTCAAGGAAAAATTGTTGACGATATATTGTCAGATCAAGAAAAGCTTTTTAAAGATTATAATTTTAGAAATGAAAATACTTTAGATGAGGGGAAAGAGGAGTTCTTTAATTTCTTCAATAACCTTAATGAAATAGAGAGAGTAAACTCTCTATATAAAGATTTTCTTATCTTAAACTGTAATCTTATAAATAAAATAAAAGATTTTATAGAGAAATTTTAGGAGGTCAAAAATGAAAATAGCTCAAGAACTAAGAGCAGGAAGCACAATTAAAATCGGAAACGATCCATTTGTAGTTTTAAAATCTGAGTACAACAAATCAGGAAGAAACGCTGCTGTGGTAAAATTAAAAATGAAAAACTTATTAAACGGAAACATCTCTGATGCTGTTTACAAAGCAGATGAAAAAATGGATGACATCAGACTTGATAAAGTTAAAACAGTTTACTCTTACAACGATGGAAGTTTCTATGTATTCTCTAACCCAGAAACTTGGGATCAAATCGAACTTAAAGAAGAAGATTTAGGAGATGCTATCAACTACTTAGAAGAAGGAATGGAACTAGACGTAGTTTACTACGAATCAACTCCAGTTGCAGTAGAATTACCTACTTTCCTTGAAAGACAAATCGAATACACTGAACCAGGACTAAGAGGAGATACTACTGGAAAAGTTATGAAACCAGCTAGAATCAACACAGGATTTGAAATTCAAGTTCCTCTATTCGTTGAGCAAGGTGAATGGATTAAAATCGATACAAGAACTAACGAATATGTAGAAAGAATTAAAAAATAGTTTTTAGTTTAAAAGGCTGTCAATGACAGCCTTTTTCTTTTATACAAGTTTTAAAAACATATCTACATGAGGTATTCCATCTTCATCATATCTCTCTGAAATCTCTTCAAATCCTAAAGAGTGATAAAAATCTCTAAGATAGTATTGAGCACCTATTGTAATATTTTCATTAGGAAAACTATTTTTTATAACTTCAATAGATTGTAAAAGTAACTCTCTAGCATATCCATTATGTCTATAATCTTTATCAACTAACACACGCCCAATAGATGGAGTATCATAAGAAAGATTTTTAGGTATAACCCTTGAATAACATATTATTTTATCTTTCTCCTCATCTTTAGCAAAAATATGGTAACATTTTAAATCTTTATTGTCAAAATCAAGATAAGGACAATTTTGTTCTACTACAAAAACCTCTTGCCTAACTTTCCCAATCTCATAAACTTCTAAAGCGGTTAACTCTTCAAATTTTTTTATATAAAATTTCATACTCACCCTCCTATAATTTTAAGCTACAAATATTATACATAAAAAAAATGACTAAATCAAAAAAATTTGACTTTAAATCAATGATGTGGTAATATAATTGTAAGCATTATAATAATGTAAAAACAGGAGATGATGTAAATGGAATTAAAAGGATCAAAAACTGAAAAAAATCTTATGACAGCATTTGCAGGTGAATCAGAGGCGAGAAATAAATATACTTATTATGCATCAAAAGCTAAAAAAGATGGTTATGAACAAATCTCCAAATTATTTGAAGTTACAGCTAACAATGAAAAGGAACATGCTAAACTTTGGTTTAAAATTTTAAAAGGTGGAGAAATTCCTTCAACATTAGAAAATCTTTTAGATGCAGCTGAAGGTGAAAACTACGAATGGACTGATATGTATGCAGGATTTGCTAAAACAGCAAGAGAAGAAGGATTCACTGAAATAGCAAGACTTTTTGAAGGAGTAGCTAAAATAGAAAAAGAGCATGAGGAAAGATATAGAAAATTATTAGCTAACATTAAAGAAGAAATGGTATTCCAAAGAGAAGAAGTAGTAGCTTGGGAATGTTTAAACTGTGGACACATTCACTATGGTAAAAAAGCTCCAGAAGTTTGTCCAGTATGTGCTCATCCAAAAGCTTATTTTATGTTACAAGAAAAAAATTATTAATAAATATACTTAAACTTTTGAAAAGCACTCACATTTAGAGTGCTTTTCTTTATATTCTCAATAATTAACTTAAAATAAATTTTCGTTAAAATTGTTCGGAAGTAGACTAAAAAAGTATAGGTATCTAGTAAAAAATAAAAAATACTTTAATTTTTTTATAAAATGTATTACAATAATAAAAAGATAAAAAAGTTACATTTTAATTATGGTAAGCTAAAAAAATCAATATATAAAATATGGAGGAAACAAATGGAAAAAGTTTATCAAGGAAAGACTAAAGATGTCTACAAGTTAGAAAATGGGAATTTTTTATTAGAGTTTAAAGATGACTGTACAGGGAAAGATGGAGTATTTGATCCAGGTGAAAATACAGTTGGTTTAAAAATTGAAGGAATTGGAAAAGCAAACTTAAAAATGTCAGTTCATTTCTTCGAAATTTTAAATAATAGAGGGTTAAAAACTCACTATATAAGTGCCGATCTTGATAAAGGAACTATGGAAGTAGTACCAGCTAAACCATTTGGAAAAGGATTAGAAGTAATTTGCCGTTTTAAAGCTGTTGGAAGTTTCTATCGTCGTTACAATGAATACATTACTGAAGGAGCAGATTTACCAGCATATGTAGAAACTACATTCAAAAACGATGCTTTAGGAGATCCATTAGTGACTAAAGATGGACTAGTTGATTTAGGAGTTATGACTGCTGCTCAATATGAATCTATGAAAGAAAGAACACAAGAAATTTCTACAATAGTTAGAGATGTATTAAAAGAAAAAGGATTAGATCTTTATGATATCAAATTTGAATTTGGTATTGATAACAATGATGAAGTTATCCTTATAGATGAAATTGCATCAGGAAACATGAGAGTTTACAGAGATGGTGTAATCGTAGATCCTATGGAATTAACTAAAATATTCTTAGGAGAATAATTAAAAGCAATATCTGTTTGGGACTGTGATAAGCAGTCCCTTTTTAATTTTTTGCTATTATCCAAATTAAAAATCTCCCTTTTTTATTGATTTTTAACTATCTTTAAGGTATAACTTTAGTAGGAAATTATTAATGTAATGGAGGATAATATGAAAAATATACATTCATTTTATTTTAGCCCAACACACACAACAAAAAGATCAGTTCAAGGGATTGGAAAAGGATTTGAAGGTGAAGTTATTGAACATGATTTGACTTTTGCTTGTGATAGTGATGAGGAGTTTAATTTAGGGGAAAATGATATAGCTATTGTTGGAGTTCCTGTGTATGCAGGTAGAGTCCCTGAAATAGCTGCTAATATTTTAAAAAGAGTTCATGGAAATAATACTCTAGCTGTGGCAGTTGTAGTTTATGGAAATAGAGCTTTTGAAGATGCTCTTTTAGAGTTGAAAAACATATTAAAAGATAATAGTTTCTCTGTAATTGCAGGGGGAGCATTTATTGGTGAGCATTCATATAGTAAAAAAGTAGGAGCTAAAAGACCAGATAACAATGATATTGAAATTGCTATTAATTTCGGTAAAAAAATTGATGAGTTAGTAAAAGAGGGTAGTTATAAAAATGATATAGATGTTCCAGGGAACTTCCCATATAGAGATGGAATGCCTAAAATGAACTTTGCACCTATGGCAAATGATAACTGCATCTATTGTAGAAAATGTTGGTCTGTATGTCCAGTAGGAGCTATTGATCAAAGAAAACCAGATATTGTTCAAGTTGAAAAGTGCATAAGATGTTATGCTTGTGTTAAAGTTTGTACTTTTGATGGTAGAGAGATACCTAATAACCCTCTTGGAAAGATTATAAATTTCTTAGAAACAACTTGTATGGATAGAAAAGAGCCAGAATTATTTTATTAAAATAAAGCTTTTTTAGAGAATTTAATATTATGGTATTTTTTAAATAAAGTTGATAAAAAAGGTTTAGTATAATCACAGTTTTGTCACAATTCCATTGTATAATACTATTAAAATTATATTTTAGGAGGAAATTGTGGAAGATTTATTGTATAAACGTATATCTCAAGATCAAGCTAAAGAGATGATGGACACTTTAGATGATTATATTATCTTAGATGTGAGAACAGAATTAGAATTTAAATATGGACATATTCCAAATGCTATAAATATTCCTAATGAAGAGATAGGACACTTTGATCCTTTAAATTTAGAGAACAAAAGCAAACCTATTTTTGTTTATTGTAGAAGTGGGCATAGAAGTCTACAAGCATCTGCAAAATTAGCTTTAATGGGTTATGATAATATATATGAATTTGGTGGAATTATCACTTGGGAATATGAGATAACTAAATAAGAGAGAGCCGAAGAAACTATTTTTTCTTCGGCTTTTTTGATTACAAATTATATTTTTTATAAGCATTAGTATATTTTATTTTAAACCACTCTCTCAAGCTTTGAGGCTCAAGAATCTCAATCTCATCAAGAAAATATGCAAAATAACGTTTTGCCTTCTCCTCAGAGCATTGAAACTCATAAAATTCATTATTTTTTGATATAATTTCAGGTCTATTTATATTAAGAAGCTTTAAAATTCTCTCTCCCTCAGGAGTTAAAATAGCTTTTATCTTCTTATCTTGTGATAAAAATGGATCAAAATTAAGAATAACTTTCTCTACAAACTCCATATCTTCCCAAACTTGTACCTCTCTAGTTATAAAAACTGTATCTATATTATAAATATGATAGTTCCTATATTTATTTTCTAAAAAATCATAGCAAAATAGATAATTTGCCAATTCTAACTTTGAACTTCCTATAAAAAATGGAAGAATAGTAACCTCTCTCTTATCATTGAAGTGTATCTTAACTTTCCTTTTCTCCTTTATTCCAATCTCTAATCTCTCAATAACTGATTTAAAAACAAATAACTCTCTATTTTTTCGAGATTGATTTGTATATTTATGTAGAAGTTTTCTAAAAAAATCAGCCTCTATCTGAATATTTTTTTCACACAGAAAATCGTAATAAATCTTAAAATTACTTTTATTTAGATTAAACTGAATAATATCTTTTTCTCCATCAAAAATTGTATCATCATTTAATCTTTCCTCTCTCATATGCTCAAATATATAGTTTAAAAGATAGTTTTTAGTTACCTTAAAAGTTTCACAATCTGACTCAAGAATTTTAATAATGTTTTTAGGAAGAGTAACCCTAATTTTTTTCTCCATAATTAGCACCTTCTTTCTGTAATTTTATCATCTTCTATTTTAACATATAAATTGCTAAAAGGTACATATTACTTTAAATATTTAGCAATATATGGTATATTGAAAGGTAGATAACAATTTTTGTTTAATAAAGGAGTACAAAATAATGAAAAATTTTATCAAAAAATTAAAGGAGAAAATTCTATTAGGTAAAAAAATAGATTTTAAAGAAGCTAAAAAATTAATTGAGATAAAAATAGATGATAGTGAAAACTTAAATGAACTATTTTCTTCAGCTGATGAGATACGTGAAAAGTTTTGTGGTAATAGTTTCGATCTTTGCACAATTATCAATGCAAAATCTGGAAAATGTAGTGAAGATTGTAAATATTGTGCTCAGTCTAGCCATTTTAAAACAAATACCAGCGTATATCCTCTAGTTAGTGAAAATATAGCCCTTGAAGAGGCTAAAAAAGTTGAAGCAGAGGGAGCACATAGATTTTCTCTTGTAACAAGTGGAAAGGGAATCTTAGATAATAGTGAAGAACTATATAAATTAGAAAATATCTATAAAAAATTAAAAGATGAAACTACTCTTTCTTTATGTGCCTCACATGGAATTTGTAGCAAAGAGGTATTATCTAAATTAAAAAAAGCAGGGGTTACAACTTATCACCACAATCTTGAAGCTTGTGCAGATTTTTATCCTAATATTTGCTCAACACATACACATGAAGATAGAGTTAAAACTGTTTTAGCTGCTAAAGAGGCTGGTTTAAAAGTGTGTAGTGGGGGTATTTTAGGTTTAGGTGAAACACCTATTGATAGAATAAAACTTGCCTTTGAGTTAAGAGAATTAGACATTGACTCTGTACCTATCAATATTTTAACCCCTATACCTGGGACACCTCTTGAAAATTCTCAAGAGATTGAACCACTTGAACTTGTAAAAACTATGGCAGTATTTAGATTTATTCTACCTAATAAAGCTTTGAGATATGCAGGGGGGAGAGTAAAACTTAGAGAGTTCCAAAGTCTAGGAATAAGAGCTGGAATAAATTCAGCTTTAACAGGAAACTTTTTAACTACAACAGGAAATACAATTGAAAGTGATAAAAAAATGATAAGAGGCGAGGGATATGAAATTAAGTAAAGGATACTTTGTAATAGGAACAGATACAGGAATAGGAAAAACTTATGTAAGTACTCTTTTATTTAAAGGAGTTAGTAAAATAGGTGGAACTTACTATAAGCCAGTTCAAAGTGGAGCTTTTGAGATGTTTGGTAAATTAGTATCTCCAGATGTTGAGTTTATGTGTGAATTTAATAAGATACCATATAATAGTGAGATGACTACATATCTTTTAAAACCAGAGGTTTCTCCACATTTAGCTGCTGAAATTGATGATGTTGAAATTGATCCAGAGAAAATTAAAAGTGATTGGTTGGAATTAAAAGAGAGATATAGTACAGTTATTGTAGAGGGAGCAGGGGGATTGTATGTTCCTATAATAAGAAATAGATTCTATATGTATGATCTGATTAAAATGTTAGAAACACCTGTAATTCTAGTTTCTAGTAATCGTGTAGGAACTATTAACCACACTATGATGACTATAAATTGTTTAAAAAATATGGGTATCAAAGTACAAGGAATAATCTTTAATAAGATAGAGAAAAATTTTGATAGAACTGGATATGAAAATGATAATATAAAAGTTATCCAAGATATGAGTGGTATTAAAAATATGATGATTTTAGATTTTGAACAGGAAAGTTTTGATCAAGAGGAATTGATTAGATTTTTAGAATTAAGAGAGGAAGAAAAATAATGAAAGAATTAACAGAACTTCAACAAAAAGATTTACAATATATTTTTCACCCTTGTTCACAGATGAAAGATTATGAAAATCTTCCCCCAATGGTGATAAAAAAAGCTAAGGGAATATATTTAGAAGATGAACTAGGTAATAAGTATATGGATTGTGTTTCTAGCTGGTGGGTAAATCTTTTTGGACACTGTAATGATAGAATAAACAAAGTTATTTGGGAACAGATAAACAATCTTGAACATGTACTTTTTGTTAACTTTTCTCATGAGCCAGCTATTGAGTTAGTTGAAAGATTACATAAAGTTGTACCAAAAGGAATAGATAAATTTTTATTTGCTGATAATGGTTCATCAAGTATTGAAATGGCATTGAAATTAAGCTTTCAATATCATCAGCAAACAGGGTCAAAGGAGAAGAAAAAATTTGTCTCTTTAGTAAATGCTTATCATGGAGAAACAATAGGAGCTTTAGGGGTAGGAGATGTTGATATATTTACCTCTACATATAGACCTTTGATAAAAGAGGGGATAAAAGCTAAAGGACCAGATTGTTTCTATTGTCCTTTTAAGAAAAATTTTGATTGTTGTGAAGCTGAATGTTTCAGTGATATGGAAAATATTATTGAAAACAATCATAAAGAGATAGCTGCTGTTATAATTGAACCTATGGTACAAGGGGCAGCAGGAATGAAGATATACTCTCCTAAATATATAAAAAAATTGAGAGAGATTACAAAAAAATATAATATTCATCTTATAGCCGATGAGATTGCTATGGGATTTGGAAGAACAGGAAAGATGTTTGCTATGGAACATGCTGGAGTTAGTCCAGATATAATGTGTATGGCAAAGGGGCTTTCAGCAGGTTACTACCCTATGTCAATTATCGGTATAACTAATGAGATCTATGATGCTTTCTATTGTGACTATTTAGAGGGAAAATCATTTTTACATTCTCACACATATTCTGGTAACCCTATTGGTTGTAGAATTGCTGTGGAAGTTTTAAAAATATTTGAGGAAGAAAAGATTTTAGATGTTGTTGCTAAAAAAGGAGAGTATCTGAGAAAAAAAGCTACTGAACTTTTTGCTAATCATCCAAATGTTGGAAAGTATAGACAAATAGGTTTAATAGGTGCTTTGGAGTTTGTTAAAAACAAAGAAACAAAAGAACTTTTTGATTCAAAAGAGAGAGCAGGTTATGAAATATATAAGATTGCTCTAAAAAAAGGAGCATTATTAAGACCTCTAGGAAATATAATCTATTTTATGCCACCATATATAATAACTGAAGAGGAAATTGATAAAATGCTTATGATTTGTAAAGAGTCTATTGATGAGTATTTAGCTAGAAAAAAATAACATTTGTTAATGCTCAACTATTTATATATAAAGAAAATATTTAAAAAGAAAAATACTATCATAATATCAACTAAAGCCGTAATTCACTAGAGAATATTAGAATCCCTCAGCGAAATGAAGTTAAGAAAATGCAACGTGTTTGAGACGAAGTCGAGTTTTGCATTTTCAACGGAATGAGCAATAGGGATTCTTTATTCTTTAGTATGGAGGCTAGTTGATATTAAAAATATAAGTTTTGGAAATTAGACTTAAAAAAATAACCTAGTAATATAAAAAAATTGAACTTTAAATTAAATAATCTTTTTTTCTAATCAAATCTCCATTTTAAAATTATTAACCCCTATTGAATTAGCATAACCAGTTCCCCATTTAACTAATGATTCTAAAATAGGTATAAGAGTTTCTCCATGTTCAGTGAGAGTATATTCAACTTTTGGAGGAACCACAGGGTATACCTTTCTATTTATCAACTTATCCTCTTCCAATTCACGAAGTTGCCTTGTTAACATTCTCTCATTTATACTTGGAATAAATCTTTTCAATTCACTATGTCTAGCCACTTTATTTATGCTTATGTAATATAAAATAATTGGTTTCCATTTTCCACCTACAATATCTAATGATGGTAGGAATAATTACTATACCTGTTGAGATAGAGTATTTTGGAAAGAAAGTTACTATTATTAGAAATCTTTTGACTTTTATATTTTCATTTATTGTAGCAGGAGTAATGGGAGTGATATTATGATAAAAAAATTCTTAAATAGATATAAATTCTTTGTTATTCTTTTAATAGTCAATCTAATTTTACTTTTTGCAGCTCCAGAAATTGGAAAAAAATCCTTTAAGATAACTTATGATAATCTTCTAGAGATGTTAGGAGTAATTCCACCTATTTTTATATTATTGGGAATTTTAGATGTATGGTTAAAAAAGGAAACTATGATTAAATATATGGGAAAAGAATCTGGAATTAAAGGGTTATTACTCTCTTTTATAATTGGTGCAACAGCAGCAGGACCTCTTTATGCAGCCTTTCCAGTTGCTGGTATTCTTTTAAAAAAGGGAACAAGTATATTTAATGTTCTTATCTTTATTGGAGCTTGGTCAACTATGAAGATACCTCTATTAATATTCGAATCAATTGCTTTAGGTTATAATTTTTCAATGTTACGTTTAGGAATTAATATTATTGGTATACCTTTAATAGCTTTTATAATAAATCTATTTTTAAAAGAGGAAGATAGAGAGGAGATATATCAATTAGCTCAAGAAAAAAACATTTAATTTAAAAGGACTAAATAAATCCCTTAATGATTTACTTAGTCCTTTTTAGCTATAATTACTCCAAGGAAACTATACCCCAAAATTTATCTTTAAAAAATATAAGGATATTTTTAATATCTAAGGGATTAAATTTAACTGTTACTGTTTCCCCTTCAAAATCTTTCAATCTTTCGTCACTATATATTAAATTATTAACCCTTATTGAGTTTCTAGTTACCTTCCTATTAACTTCCTGTAAAAAAATATCAAGATTCCTAATATAATTTAGACTTTCTAAAGAATCGTTATTATATATAAAATTATATTTAGGATTTTCAAGATAGACATATGAATTTAAAAACTCCTTTAACTCTTCATAAGATAATCTTTTCTCTCTTTCAGAATAAAATTTTTCAATATCTTCTATAAGATAATCTATAAATTTTAGTATCTCCTTATTCTCAGTAAAATATTCTGAAACCTTAATTCCTAATGTATCATAGATATTTTTTAGTATCTTTTTATTACTTATATTTTCAGAAGAGACTAAAATATCTTGTGGCTTGATATATTTATTATTAAAAATAGAGATCTTTAATAGTGTCTCTCTTATAAAAGCAAGTAACACATATAAATTTGATTGGGTATAATTTAATTCAAAACTTATAGGTTTCATATCTGCCACATCTAAAGATATAAGAAGCTGAGGGACAATTTTTTCATCCTCATTATCAGAAACTAAAATATATAGTGGTATCTCTAAAATCAAATATACTAAATTTTCTTTCTTTATTTTTTTCAAATGAAAAGAGGTAGTTTTATTAAAAAAACCATCAAGATTACTAACTATTCTATAAAAAGTTGGATAACTTATATTATATTTTGAAGATAGCTTTTTTACAAAAATAGAGTATAGTTGTGAAATCTTTGTTTCCTCACACTCACGACAAAACTCCTCTATAATTTTAATCCCTTTATTATCTACTTTTCTAAATGAATCTTTGTCGGTACGCTGTTTTTTATCTAACCCCAAAACTCCATTTTTTTTATAAGCATTAACCCATCTTTTAAGAGTAGCATAAGAGACCCCACTCTCCTCTTCGATAGTTTTTAACTTTTTTTCTTTTCTTAAAAAAGGCTCAATTATTTTGAAACGCTGTATCTGTAATTCTTTTTCTTTCTCCAATTTTTTGACTTCACCACACTTAAATAAATCATAGTATTAATTAGATAATACTATATTTATCAAAAAAAATCAACTTATTCTAATATAACATCTTCTAATTTAAAAAAGCTCATTTTATTCGAAAAAAACTTGACATTTTTTTAAAAAAAGATTATTATCAGAAATATAAAACAAAAACTTAAGGAGGAAGAAATGAAAATTTTTGCAGAAGTACAAAAAGTTGGAAAAGCTTTAATGACACCAGTTGCAATTCTTCCAGCAGCAGGACTATTTCTTGCTTTTGGAAATAAACTACAATATCCTTTAATGGAGCAAGCAGGACAGGTAATTTTTAGTAACCTTCCTTTACTTTTTGCAATAGGAGCAGCTATCGGTTTAGTTGGAGGAGATGGAGTTGCAGCTCTATCAGCAGTAGTAGCTATATTGATTATGAATACAACAATGGGAATTGTGTCAGGAGCAGCAGCAGGGTTAGCAGCTGGAGATGCCTCTTATGCTATGGTATTAGGGATTCCTACTCTACAAACAGGAGTGTTTGGAGGACTAATAGCAGGGGTTATAGCTGCTATCTGTTATAATAAATTTTATAAAACTGAATTACCTCAATTTTTAGGTTTCTTTGCTGGAAAGAGATTAGTTCCAATAGTTACAGCAATAATTGCTTTTTTAGTAGGTTTAGCAATGCCAATTATATGGCAACCTGTACAAACAGGGTTAGCTCATCTTTCATATCTTGCAAATGAAGTTAATACAAATGTATCAACTTTTATCTTTGGAGTAATTGAAAGAGCTCTTATTCCTTTTGGACTTCATCACATATTCTATGCACCTTTCTGGTATCAATTTGGTGAGTATACAAATAAGGCTGGAGAGATAGTTAATGGAGATCAAGCTATTTGGTTTGCTATGCTTAGAGATGGAGTTACTAATTTTTCAAGTACAACATATCAAGGAGCAGGAAAATTCTTAACAGGAAAATTTGTATTTATGATGTTTGGTTTACCAGCAGCAGCTCTTGCAATGTATCAAGAAGCTAGACCTGAAAATAAAAAAATTGTAGGGGGAATTCTTTTCTCTGGAGCTTTAACAGCATTTTTAACAGGGATTACAGAACCATTAGAGTTTTCATTCCTATTTGTAGCTCCTATTCTTTATGGAATTCACTGTATTTTTGCAGGACTTTCATTTATGTTAATGAATCTATTTAATGTAAGAATAGGTATGACTTTTTCAGGAGGGTTTATTGATTATATAGCTTTTGGAGTTTTACCAGGTACAACAGGTTTTGAAACTAATTGGTATATGGTAATTATTGTAGGACTATGTCTATCAGTAATCTACTATTTTGGTTTCAGATTTGCAATTAGAAAATTTAATCTAATGACTCCAGGAAGAGAAAAAGTTGAGACAAGTGAAGTTAAAAATGAAAAAGAGATTAAAAGTGATGAACTTGCAGTAGGGGTACTTGAAGCATTAGGTGGAAAGGATAACTTAATCTCTCTAGATGCTTGTATCACAAGATTGAGAGTAGAGGTAAAAGATACTAAAAATGTTAATGAGAATGCTTTAAAATCTCTAGGAGCTTCAGGGGTTTTAAAAGTGGGAAGTAACGGTGTTCAAGCTATTTTTGGAGCAAAGGCACAATTTATATGTAACGATCTTAAAAAAATAACAGGTATTTAAAAAAGGCTATAAGGGAAAAAGGGATTAGAAATAGAAAAAGAGTTGAAAAATCGAAAATGATTTAACAACTCTTTTTTATTTATCTCTCTACCCAATTAAATATACAATCTCTTGTTTTTTCAACAATCTCCTCATAACTCATGTCCTTTGGTTCAATTCTTTCAAAGAATCTAATCTCTACATTAGATGATTTAGGGAATTTAGAGTTTGAAGGGAATGCCTCAAAAGCTCCTTTAATTCCGAAAGGAACAATAGGTATATTTAACTCTTTAGCCAGTATAGCAAAAGCTTTTTTAAATTCTAACATCTTACCATCTCTAGTTCTAGCTCCTTCAGGGAATATAGCTACACTTTTTCCACTTCTCAATACCATAGCTAGAGTTTGAAGAACCTCTCCTAAATTTTTATTAATATCAACTAATATTACATTTGAATTCTCTCCAAGAGTTTTCATATACCCTTTTGAGAAATGTTTTACCTTAGCTAGATAATAAACATTGTTTAACACATTTGTAGGGACAACATGGTTAAACAAGAAAGCATCTAAGAAACTTTGATGATTTCCTGCATAGATAACAGGGTCAGTTGTAATATTCTCTGCTCCCTCTTTTTTAACTCTAATATACAATTTGAAAACTATCCATAAAATAGCTTTACCTATCTTTGTAACAATATTAGATTTTGGAAGCTCAACATCAATATCTTTATTTAGATACTCTTTCCAGTTTACCTCTTCAATTACATTTTCTCCTCTATTCTCCTTAATATATTCAGCTAATTTTTCAACTGTGGAGTTTTCGATTATAAGCTCTTCAGATGCTTTAATTCCAAATGTGCTTTCTAAATATGTTAAAAGTTCAACCATATCTAGTGAGTCCGTTCCTAAGTCTAGCTCAATATGTGCAAAAGGAGTTACAGGTTTTTTCTTAACTTTTACAAGATAATCTTTTAACATTGTATACTCTTCAAATTTTGGCTCTTCAATTACAATATTTTCATTATCCTTACCTTTTAACATCTCAGGTATCATAAATCTTCTAATTTTACCTATCTTAGTTTTTGGCATCTCCTCTTGAACAATTCTAATATCAAGAATTTTTTTGTAGTTAGGAGCTTTTCCATTATATGAGTCAATAACTCCCCATTTTAAAGTTTCCTTAATATTAGTAACTTTTTCCTCAGAGATCTTTTGGAAGTTAGGATAGATAACAGCTGTTAAAACTGAATCAATTTCAGCTACAACAATCTCTTGAATCAAGTTTGTTTTTCCCATTATCCATTGTTCTATCTCAATAGGGTTGATATTTTTACCATTAGATAAAACTATCATCTCTTTTTTTCTACCTGTAACATATAGGTAGTCATTTTTAATCTCTCCAAGATCCCCTGTGTGTATCCATCCATCTCTATCAATAGTTTCAGCAGTAGCCTCAGGTCTTTTGTAATATCCCTTCATTACATTTCTACCTCTAGCTATAATCTCTCCATCATCAGCTATTTTAACTTCAATTCCTGGTAAAATCTTACCTGCTGATCCTGGCATAATTTCATTTAACGGAGTAAAAGAGATCATAGGAGCAGTTTCAGTCATTCCATAACCTTCACAAATTTTTATACCTAAAGTAAGAAAATCTCTAGCAATTTTAGGATCTAATTTAGAACCTCCAGATACAAAAAATCTTAAATTTCCACCAAAATTATCATGAACTTTTTTAAATATCTTTCTACTAAAACTTATATTATTAATTTTTTCAGCTAGTTTAAATATACCTTTTGTTACTTTACTAGCATTTATTTTTTCCATAATTTTTTGATGTAGCATCTCCCAAAGTCTTGGAACACCTATCATCATAGTTACCTTATATTTTTGGAAGGCATCTACCATAGCTTGAGATGACATCTCTTTTAAAAATACAATAGTTGCTCCCTTAGCTAAAGGAATAACTCCTGATCCCAATAATGGAAAGATATGGTGCATAGGAAGAAGTGCTAAAACAATATCTTCTTGAACAAACATATTGTATTTATCAAGCCCTTCAACATTTATTAAAATATTATCAAATTTCAGCATTACACCTTTAGGATTTCCAGTAGTACCTGAAGTATAAAGCATAAGAGCCACATTTTCAGGAGCTGGAGCATTAATTACAAGCTCACCATCAAACTCTTTATCTGCTATTTCATCAACAACAGCTATCCCTAAAGTTTTTCCTGAAATTTCAAGAGCTTTTTGCACTTTTGGAAGATTTCCTTGAGATGTATAGATATATTTTGAGTCAGAATCATTTATATAGTAAACTAACTCCTCTCCACTAAGTGAAGCATCTAAACAAACACAAGTTCCTGATTTGTCCCATGTTCCTAAAAAAGAGTAAAGAAGCTCTGGTCTATTTTCCATAAATATTATAACCTTATCTTCATTCTCAATAGGAAACTCTTGAGAAAAGATCTTAGATTTTACAATAGCCTCTTTATAACTAATTTCTTTCCCATCATAAATTATTGCAGTTTTATTATAATCTTTTACAAACTTCAAAATATTCCCCCTAAAAATTACAAATGTTTTTACTATATTCTACCATTTACTACATAAAATTACAAATGTTTTTTATTGGAGAGATTACAAGCTATCTATTTCTACATTTAAAATCATTAATTTAGAAAATACACTAAATAATGATGATATTCTTATCTCTTTAATCCCTTTTAAGTATTCAGGAATAAACACTTTTATTCCATCAACTTCAATAATTTTATACTCAAAATTTTTATCTTTTAATTCTTGCATATCTTTTATGAATTCACCCTGAATTACATCACGACAGCCAGCTCACCCAAAGCTTTGAATCTCTTTTTTCAAAACAATTCCAATAAAATTGTTTTTCTTCACATATTTTATTACTTTTTCTTTAATCTCTATCATCTCTACCTCCTTTATTCTTTATTAAAATAGTATAGTTTTATTTTACCATTTTTTTTGAGAATTTTGAACTCTATCTCTTTAAACTATTGATACTAAAAGAAAAATAAAGTATAATAGTAGAAAAGAGATACATTTATTCTAAATTTATACTCAAAAAAATTTAAACAGGGGAAGAAATAATATATTACCTATGAAATAAAAAATTATTTTCATATACTTGAAGTGATAAAATATTTTATTTCAAAAATAGGGTTTACATATTTTAATTTTTGTATTATAATATATTGTTGAAAATTTATAAGTTTTAAAGGAGAATGAGATGGGAAGATTAATTGGAACTGTTTCAAGAGGGCTTCGTGCTCCTATTATTCATCAAGGAGATAAAATTGAAGATTTTGTTGTAGATGCTGTTTTAGCTGCTGTTGAAAGTGATGGAATCACTTTAAGAGACAGAGATATCGTAGCAATGACTGAGTCAATTGTTGCAAGAGCACAAGGAAACTATGCTTCAATAGATGACATTGCAGCTGATGTAAAAGCAAAATATGGAGATAACACAATAGGTGTAATATTCCCTATTTTAAGTCGTAACAGATTTTCAGTATGTTTAAAAGGAATAGCAAAAGGAGCTAAAAAAATAGTTTTAATGTTCAGCTATCCTTCTGATGAAGTTGGAAACCATTTTATTGATATGGAGCTTTTAGATGAGAAAGGTGTAAACCCTTGGAGTGATATTCTTACTGAAGCTGAATTTACTGAAAAATTTGGAAAACCTCTTCATGAATTTACAGGAGTAAACTATATTGAATATTACTCTGAACTTATTAAAGAACAAGGAGCAGAAGTAGAAGTAATTTTTGCTAATAACCCAACAGCAATCTTAAACTATACTGACTGTGTACTTAACTGTGATATTCATACTCGTTTCAGAACTAGAAAACTTCTTAGAAAAGCTGGAGCTAAAATTGTATTCGGAATGGATGAAATTTTAACTTCTTCTAATAATGGAAGTGGATACAATGCTGATTACGGACTATTAGGTTCAAATAAAGCAACTGAAGATAGTATCAAACTTTTCCCTCGTGATTGTATGGATACTGTTGCTACTATCCAAAAAATGTTCCTTGATAAAACAGGAAAACATATTGAAGTAATGGTTTATGGAGATGGAGCATTTAAAGATCCAGTTGGAAAAATTTGGGAACTTGCTGACCCAGTTGTATCACCAGGATATACTGCTGGACTTGAAGGAACACCAAACGAAATTAAATTAAAATATCTTGCTGACAACGATCTTGCAGGACTAACAGGAGAAGAATTAAATAAAGCTGTTGCTAATGCTATTAAAAACAAAGATGCTGATCTTAAAGGACAAATGATAACTCAAGGAACTACTCCTAGAAGACTTACTGACCTTATTGGATCACTTTGTGACTTAACTTCTGGAAGTGGAGATAAAGGAACACCTATTATTTTAATTCAAGGATATTTTGATAACTATATAGATGACTAATATTTTTTATACTACATCCAACATCTTAGGTAACTGAGATGAAGGATGTAGTTTTTTTATTATTAGTTATTGCAATCTGCTTCCTGTCAAGTACTCTATTTAATTATCAACATTTTTTTCTTTAAATTTCCTGTATTCTATTTGACTTCTATTCCCTAAATTTTGAGATTATATTAATTATCTATTTGTTTTTTCTACCAACACTATTTGACAAAGAGCCTTAATAGCTGAGTAGTTACAATTAATTAGTAATTATTATTAAACTTTTAAATAAATAAATTTTATCATAGAAAGTACTAATTTACAGAAATAAGTTCACACCCTCAATTTTTAGCTGATTTTTTATTTTTTGTAATCACATAGCTGAGTAGTTACGTCTTTTTTATATAAAATAAAAAAAGACCCAAGCCCATTTTTTTGAGCTCAAGTCTTAAAGTTTAATTTATAGCTAAGTAGCTACTTTTTTTTAATTATAGGATATAAATTTTTATATAAGTTATTTTTCTTCTCTTGTAGTTGTTGGAAGAATTCCTTCTACTTCTGAATGAGGTCTAGGAATTACATGTACAGATATTAATTCTCCAACACGTTGAGCTGCTGCTGCTCCTGCATCTGTAGCTGCTTTAACTGCTCCAACGTCTCCTCTAACCATTACTGTAACTAGTCCTCCACCAATGTATTCTTTTCCTACTAGATATACGTTAGCTGCCTTTACCATAGCGTCTGCTGCCTCAATTGATCCTATTAATCCTTTTGTTTCGATCATACCTAATGCATCATATTTCATAATTTTATCCTCCTGTTTTTTACTTTTATTTTTATTATTTATTTATAATTATGTTTTTTTATTTTTCTTCTAAAATTGTAATTCTACTTTTTGAATTTAAACCAAAAGCATTTGCTTCTTCAACATCTAAATGGCACTCTAAAGCTGAGGTAGTTGTTACTCTTACTATTGTATTTTCTAAAATTCCTCCTCTTTCTCCAGTAACTTTTATTGCTACTTTGTCTCCATCTTTTACACCGAATTTTGTTGCATCTTCTGGAGTCATGTGAATATGTCTTTGAGAAACCATAACTCCCTCAGATAAATATATGCTTCCTTTAGGTCCTACAACAGTTATTCCTGGAGTCCCTGTTATATCTCCTGAAAGTCTTACTACTGACTTTACTCCTAATTTTATACAGTCTCCTGCTGATACTTCTACTTGAGTATATTTTCTTTCTGGTCCTAAAACTCTTACTTTTTCTATACAACCTTTAGGTCCACAAATAGTAACTGTTTCTTTACAAGCAAATTGTCCTACTTGTGATAAATCTTTTATTTTCTCAAAAGAATAATCTTTTCCAAATAAAGCTTCAACATGTTCTTTTGACAAGTGTATATGTCTGTTTGAAATTCCAACAGGAATTGTTTTATCCTGTTTCTTTCTTTCTTCTATCAATCTAAAAATCTCTTCTAATAACTTTTCTAAATTTGGTGTTTCCATTTCTTACCCCTTCATTGAAGCAACTATTTGATCTATTAATCCTAATAACTCTTCTTTACCTAAGCTATTAATAGTCTCCTCAATATTTTCAAATCTTTCTTTACATTGATTTTTAACTTCAACGTTATGACTCATACTATTATTTAGTTTTAATTCATTACTTTCAATTAAACCATAAGCCACTCTTTTTAAGTTTAAAAGATGAAGTGGAGTTACGTTTTCTGAAACAGAACTTCCTCCCCATGTTCCACAACCTAATGTAAACGCTGGCATCAATCCTGTAGTTGCTCCTGTTCCTCCTTGAGAACCTCCTGCATTTACTAAAATTCTTGATGCTGGTTTTTTAGCAAATTTTCTAACTACATTTTTATCCTCTGTATGAATACTCATTGTATGTCCAATTCCATTTTGAAGTAGTTCTATACTTAATTCACATGCTTCATGCCAATCATTAACTACATAGAATCCTAATACAGTTGTAAGCTTTTCATATGATAATGGATATCCAGGTCCTACTCCATTTTGTCTTCCAACTAAAACTTTTGTTCCTTCTGGCACACAAATTCCAGCTTCTTTTGCAATATATTCAGCTGCTCTTCCTACAAATTTTGCATTCATTGCATGTCCTTGTTTAAATAATAGCTTACATACTTTAGCTGTTTCATCTTCGCTCATAAAGTATGCTCCTTGCTTTCTTAACTCACTGATTACTTCATTTTCATTACATTTTTCACAAACTATTGATTGTTCTGAAGCACATATAGTACCATTATCAAAAGTTTTACTTGCAATAATTCTTTCTACTGCTTTTTGAACATTTGCTGTTCTTTCAATATAAGCTGGAGAGTTTCCTGCACCTACTCCTAATGCTGGTTTTCCAGAACTATAAGCAGCTTTTACCATTCCTGGCCCTCCAGTTGCAATTATCATAGCAACTTCTGGAGCTTTCATTAATTCATTTGTTGCTTCCATAGTACAAATTTCTACACAGTTGATAATATCTTCTGGAGCTCCTGCTGCTATAGCTGCTTCTTTCATTAATCTTGCAGCTTCTCTAGTACATTTTTGAGCTGATGGATGTGGTGAAAATAAAATAGCATTTCTTGATTTTAGAGCTATTATAGATTTATAAATAGCTGTAGATGTTGGGTTTGTTGAAGGTACTATTCCTAGAACAAGTCCCATAGGTTCTGCAACTGTTAATGTTTTTTTCTCTTCATCCTCTTCTATGATATCTACTGTTTTCATATCTTTTATAGCTTCATAAACCATTGTAGATGCCATATGATTTTTAAATTCTTTATCTTGAACCTTTCCAAAACCTGTTTCTTCAACTGCCATTTTTGCTAAATAAAATCTATTTTCTTCAGCAACTCTTACCATATTTTTTAAAATACATTCAACTTGTTCTTGAGTATATTCAGCCATTTTTGCTGCTGCAATTTTTCCTCTTCTTGCAAGGTCTCTTGCTCTTTGAATTGATTCCAAATCCTTATCAAATTCCATTATTCTTCACCTCTTAAATTATAAAACTCTAGTATTCTATTTATTAAATTTTCCTTATTAAGTTTTGAAATTGTTCTGTTACTTAAATTTAGTTCTTGATATTCTTTCAGCAATTTTCTTAGTTCTGAAATTTTTAATATATTTAATTTAGAAATTATTTCCTCTTTTTTATTCTCCCTTAAATATTCCTCAATATCTTTTCTAGTAAACTTTTTTTCTTCGATTGCTATTTCTATCTTTTCCTCTTCAACAATTTCCAGATTTTCTACTTGAGAATCAGCTTCTAAACTATCACTAAATATTTCATCTTCACTTTCTGTTTCTTCAATTTTTTCAACAACTATCTCTTTTTCTAAGACCTGTTCTTTAACTTCTACATCAGTTATATTTTCATCAGTTATATTTTCTTTTATCTCTTCTTTTTTTTGTCCAAATTCCATTATAGCTTTTAAATCCTCATGTGGTCTCGGGATAATATGTTCAGAAATTAAGAACTCCTCACCTAAAGTTTTTACTGCTGCAACACCTGCATCTACAGCTGCTCTAACTGCTCCTACATCTCCATTTACTATTATTGTAACTAGTCCTCCACCAACATAAACTTTTTCTAAAATTTGAACATTTGCTGATTTTGTCATAGAATCTGCACTTTCAATAGCAGCTAACAATCCTTTTGTTTCAATCATTCCTATTGCCTGCATCTACTATTTCCCCTCCAAAATCAAATTTTCTCTAGTCCATGAAATTTTTTCAGAGATGGAAAAAAACTTAGCTCTCTCTTCTATATGAAAATTAATAGCTTTTACTGTTGAAGGAATATAAATAATATCTCCCTCTTTTCCTTCATAAGTTCTTTTATCTATTTCAAAGGAAACTTTTCCATCAGTGATATAAAGAATCTCTTCTGAGGCTATCTTCTTTAAAAAATTAGAGTTTTCTATCTCTAAAATAGTTGCTCTTTTCTCTTTATCTTGTAAAACTTCTTGATATGAAATATTTACATTTTCATCTTTTATATGGTTAAAAGTCATATTTTTCCCTTTTATAAGAGTAAAACCTGACAAATCTTTTTCTTGATCAAAATTTTTCTTAGTCAATAAGCTCATTATTAAATCACGATATGTCTCTTCTTTAGCTAATAGTTTAAAAAAATCTATAACCTTCTCCATATCTATATCTTTAAATTCTCTTTTAGTGTCAGCAAATTTTTCTTTTAAAACTATTTCCATGTTATTATTTGCTATAATATCTTTAGCTGAAGGTGTTAAAATAGTTTTAGAAGTTATATAAACTTTTTTCTCGCCTTTTTCCAAGATCTCTTCAATTTGGCTGGCACATATTAACTCTTTCATCTTTTCACACCCTTTCACTATTAATCAAGAATACAATCTGCATCTATTATTCCAACTACCACAGCATCTGCTGGAATTCTTTCATCATTAAACATCTCTCTCGCTGATGATCCTATTGAAATAATAACTCTATCTCCTATTCCAGCACCTATAATATCTGCAGCTATTATTCTTTTTCCTGTTCTTGATTCATCTCCAGTTAGTTCTTCAACTAATAAGAATTTTAAACCATTTAATTTTTCAGCTTTTCTTGTAGCCCAAACATTTGAAATTACCTTTGCAAGTATCATTTTTCCTCCCTTAATCTAAAATATTAGAAGTACAACTTAATGCTATTCCCAATGGTGTTACAAACATAGGGTTTTTAGGCTTATATGTATGGACTTTTGTATATTTTTCTATTATTTCTTCTATCCCTGTTAAACAGGCTGTTCCCCCAACTAAAGAGATACTATCAACATCATAACCATCTATATGATCCGCTATAATTGATGCAACTTTCTCTATAACAGGTTTTAATACTGGTAATAACTCCTTATGATTCTTAGGATCTCTCTTATATTTATCTGCTTCTTCAAAATTCTTTCTATACATTCCAGAAATTACTAATGAAAAATGTGTTCCTCCAGTAGCTTCATCTGCAACTGCTATCACTTCTCCATTTTTTATTATAGAAGTTCCTGTAGTTCCTCCACCTATATCAACTACTGCACCATTTTGTAATTTTAAAACTTCATTAGCAGCTGTTGGCTCATCTAAAATATTTGTAAGTTCAAATCCTGCAGCTTGAACAACATTCTTTACAGCTCCTCCATCTAAACTATCTGTTCCTGGTGGAAGGGCTACTGCTGCATAAATTAATTCTGTTTGAAGTTTTTTCTCTAACTCCTCTTTCATCTCTCTAACTAATTTTATTGCACCGATGTAATCAACTACCATTCCATCTTTGACAACATCTGCATATTTATATGCTCCTGCTACAGGTTTATAATTTTCATCTAGAACAGCTAAAACAACACAAGCAGTTCCTAAATCAACTCCTGTATAATATACTGATGATTTTCTTAATATTGGTTTCTTTATAACTTTTTCAAACTCCTCTACTAATTCATCACAGTATCTATAATCTATTTGTTTTTCTGACACTGTTCTCCTCCTAATAATTCAACTACTATATTAAAGATCTTGCTCTTCACATATTTTAAATTTTGAAGAAAGATTTTCATATCATCATCAATTTCACTCTCTAAAATCTCTTCTTCTAAAAAGCTCATTTCATATAAAATAGAGTGTAACTTAAATATTCCCACTGCATTTTTATTGTGAATATAGATATCATGGATCTCTACATCTTCCAACATTATATTTTCTATTTTTTCTTCCTTTAAACTATTTTTCTTATTTAAACTTCTAAAGCTTCTAGCAACTTCTAAAAGTTTTTGAGCTAAAGGCATATTTTTTTCTAAATTCTCAGATACTAAAGAAAAAAGTTGTGATTCAAAAGATTTGATTTTATAGACATATTTGCTTTTTTTCAAGTTAATTTTTTCTTCTACTTTTATAATATTGATATTTTTATTAAATTTAACTTGTTCCTTCTTTGGCTCTTTAACTTTTTTTATCTCTTCTTTTTCCTCTTTATTTTCTACTTTTATTCTTTTATCTACTAAAAATTGTCGCCCTCCTGGAGTTAATCTTTGCTCCTTTTCTAATTTAAAAATTTCAAAGGGCGTTTTTTTATATATTTCTCTTAAATATTGTTCGGTAATAAATTTAAGCATTATTTTTCACCTACCATGCTCTTTTACCTAAAAAATTTTTAATGTCTTATAACTTTTACAGACATACCACTATTTTTTATGTACCCTTCTATTCTTTCTAAATCTTCAGATGACAAGCTTGGGTCCTCTTTTATAGCATATTCCATTCCTAACTGGTTATATTTATTAACTCCCATCTTATGATAAGGTAATAAATCTACACCTTTTAAGTTTTTATAATTTTTATACGGTAACAAAAGCTCAACTAATTTTTCTATATCTTCTTTGCTATCGTTTACTCCCTTTAATAAAGGAAGTCTTATATGAACATTATATTTATTCTCTAATAAATACTTTAGATTTTTTATAATCTGTTCATTTCTTACTCCAGTCCAATAAAAATGCTTTTCAGAATCTATCTGTTTTAAGTCAAAAAGAAACAGATCTACAAATTCAGCAACTTTTTCTATAACACTGCTTGAGGTATATCCACAAGTTTCAATAGCTGTATTGATTCCTTCATTCTTACATGCCATTAATAAACTTAGTGCTGCTTCTGGTTGCATTAAAACTTCTCCACCTCCAAGAGTAACTCCCCCTCCTGAAGTCTCGTAAAAAGGTCTATCCTCTTCTACTATTTTTAAGATTTCTGAAATGCTTTTTTGTTCCCCAACTATACTAATAGCTGAATTATAACAAGCCTCTTCACATTTTCTACAACCTATACAATCTGTAGTCCTGTCTATAAGATGAGTGCCATCTGCACTCATCTTATGTACTCCTACAGGACAAACATTTACACAAGCACCACAGTCTTGACATAGATTCTTTTTAAAAAGCACTCTACTTTTTTTCATTAATCCTTCAGGATTTGCACACCATTTACATCTCAATGGACACCCTTGGAAAAAAACTAATGTTCTTACTCCCGGTCCATCATACATGTTATATTTTTGTATATTAAATATAGTGGCTTTCCTTTCTATAAGACTATTCTGCTCTTTATTCATATCATTTTCTCCATATTTTTAAAAATGTGTTAATACAGTTCTACTAATAATCTCATCTTGTACATCTTTACATAGTTCAACGAAATATGCACTATATCCTGCAACACGTACTATTAGATCTCTATGAGCTTCTGGATTAATTTGAGCATCTTTTAACACTTTATTATCTAAGTAGTTAAATTGCATCTCTCCAAGTTGTAACATACATGCTGTACGTAACAATGTGATTATTCCATTTTCTCCCTCTGGAGTTTCTAGTAGTCCAGATATTAGTTTGAAGTTATGAACCATTCCAATATTCATATTGTCACAAGACATTTTTGATACTGATTTAATTATAGCTGTAGGTCCTTTTGTATCTGAACCTTGGCTTGGACTGATTCCATCTGATAATGGTGTCCATGCTTTACGTCCATTTGCTGTAGCTCCTGTTAATTGTCCAAATGGAGTATTGTTAGAAATTGATAGTGTTCCATGACTTAACACAGAGTATAGTGTCTTATATTTTCTGTGTTCCATCTCTGTAAAGTTAATTAGATCAGTTGCTATATAGTCAGCATAGTCATCATCATTTCCATATTTTGGAGCTTCTATACAATCTTTTCTAACTTTTTCATATCCTACAAAGTCAGCTTTAAGAGCATCTCTTATCTCTTTTAAAGTATATTTTTTATCATCAAATACTAATTTTTTAATTGCTGCCATTGAGTCAACATAAGTTGCTAGTCCACTCCATACAACTCCTGGTCCAAAGTTATACATAGCTCCACCAGCTTCTACTCCTCTACCTTTTTCCATACATCCTTCATACATTAATGACATTAAAGGTTTTGGTGCTACTTCTCTGTGAACTCTTTGAGATATTACAGTTGCTATACTTGTCCATTTTGTTATATATTTAATTTGTTCTTTTACTGCTGCATCAAACTCTTCATAAGTTTTAAATTGATCTAAATCTCCTAGATCTGGACAAACTTGTTTTCCATACCATAGAGGTACTCCATTATTTAACACAAGTTCTATACAAATAGGCCATTGTGTATATCCTGTTGATGTCCATTGATATAATCTTCCAGCTTTTTGAGGTTCAACACATCCCATTAAGCAATAATCTCTTGCATCTTCTATAGATACACCTTTTGCTAGCATCATTTTGATATGTACATCATCAAAGTGACAAGCTGGGAATCCTAATCCTGCTTTAATTACTTGAACAATTTTCTTTAAGTAAGCATTTGGTGATCCTTTATGAATACGACATGCCAATGATGGTTGATATACTTTTACATGTCTTACAGCATCCATTAATAAGTATGTTAAATCATTTGTAGCATCTACTCCTGATCTAGTAACTCCTCCTACACACATATTTACAAATGGTTGATATCCTGCGAAGAATTTAGATCCTCCTTCACTTGTGATCCACATAACTTCAGACATTTTTATAAGCATACATCCTGCTAATTCAAATGCTTCAAATTTTGACATTCTTCCACTTTCAATATCAGCTTTAAAGAATGGATACATATATTGGTCAACACGTCCAATTGACATTCCTGTTTGGTTTTCTTCTACTACTAAAAGTGATTCTATTGTCCAAACTGCTTGAATTGCTTCCCAGAAAGTTGTAGGTTTATGTGCTGGAACTCTTGCGTTAACTTCAGAAATTTTTAATAGTTCAGCTTTTCTTTTTGGATTTGTTTCTTTTGCAGCTAATTCAGCAGCGTAATCTGATAGACGTTTAGCATATATCATTACCCCTTCAGCTGTATCTATTATTGATTTATAGAAATAGATCTTATCAATATCTTCTGGATTAGCATATGATAAAGTTTCTAATTTTTCTTCTGCTTCTCTTTTAATATCAAGCATTCCTTTTTTCATTAAGATTACGTCATATCCTGGGTTTGAGTCTCCTCCACCATTAACTGCATGATATGAACAATCTGAAACAAAAGATTCTCCTGATAATTCCCATACTCCAGCTTCTCTATATTGATCTTCACAATACTCATCTACTGATTTTCCTCTCCAGAATGGGAAAATTTGCTCTCTTAGAACTTTTTTATCCTCTTCAGAAATATAGAATGGGTCTTGAGGTCTTTTTCCAATAGTATCTAATTCAGTTTCCATCCATCTCCAAGCAATATCTGGAGAAAATGCTCCTGCTCTAGGAGCTCCATTAGGGCATCCTACGATTAACTCATTATCTTGAATAACTAGAGGAGCTGTTTCACAACAATGTTTGAAACTTTTTCCTCTTAAAATAGCTTTTGGCATTCCTGGATTTTCTTGAGCTATTTTAGTAATAACTTTTGCTCTGTGTATTGTTATTGATGGAACTTGTTTAAGATAATTTTCTCTTAATTTTTTTAATCTTTCAGTTATTCCTTCTGGAACTTCTGTTTCACAATGGTCTGAACAACAATGGTGATTAGTTTCTTTTCTTATTTCATTAGAAACTCCTTGAAACATCTTTAATAAAGATTCACGTTCTTCATTAGACATATTTTCTGTAGCTTCCATAAATTTATTTAAAAATTCACGAATTTCCATTTCTTCCTCTCCTTTACTTTAGTATTGTTTTTATAATCTCTTTAAGTTTTTCTTCTAAATTTTTATTTTTTAAAATCTCTTCTACTTTTCTTACTCCGTATCCAACTTTTCTAATATAAATTAGATTTCTAGGAGAAACATTACAAGAAGTTATTCCCTTTCCTATTACTCCACTTCCCAAAGTCATAGCTGGAAAAAGATTAGTTGTTATTCCTAAGCTACCAAAACTTCCTCCAGTATTTACTAAAACTCTTCCAACTGGTTTTTTCAATATAAATTGTTCTATTATATTTTCATCCTGAGAGTGTATTATTAATGTATGTCCTTGTTTATCACTTAATAAAAGTTCTATACATTTTTCACAAGCATTTTTCCAATCCTCTTCTACATAAAGATCAAGTACTGGACAAAGCTTTTCTTTAGAATATTCACTATCTAATGTTAAATATTTTTCATTAGTTATTAATAACTTCACATTTTTTTCTACTTTTATTCCAGCTTTCTCTGCTAAAAATTGTGAACTTTTTCCTATATAGTTTTTATTAAATTTTCCAAATTTATCAAAAATAATCTCTTTTAATCTCTTAGATTCCTCTTCATTTAGGAAATAAGCATTATTTTTTATAAACTCTTTTTTTACCTCTTCCAAGATAACTTTTTCTACAACTATTATCTCTTCACTTCCAGGAATAATACCATTATCAAAAGTTTTACTATCTACTATATTTTTTACTGCTTCTTTGATATCTGCTGTTCTTTCTATAAATATTGGGCTATCTCCATTTCCTCCATAGATATATGATTTCCCACTTGTTTTTATCTCATCTAAAAGTTCATCTATCCCAGTATTTAATATAAGATTTATATCTTTATGATTTAACAGCTCTTTGCTTCCATTTAGTGAGCATCTGCTTATATAAGAGATAATCCCTTGAGGTGCACCTGATCTTTCTATAATATCTACAATTGTATCCATTACTTTTTTAGTAGTTTTTTTAGCTTTCTTAGACATTCCAAAAACTATTCCATTCCCTGATTTAATAGCTATTATACTTTTATAAATTAGAGTGGAAACTATATTAGCTTCTGAACAAAAAGCTGCAATTACTCCTACAGGAACACCAACATCTAAAGTTTTATCTTCTCTGTTATTTTCAATTACTCCTACACATCTCATATTTTTTAAAGCTTTTTCTAAATTATTTAAAAACAATTCTAGTTTTAATTTTTTATCTTCAACATTTCCTATCTCTGTTTCCTCATAATCTAGTTTTGCAAACTCTTCTATATGATCTTTTATTTCTTTAAAAATATTATTTACAATGAAATCTAGTTGTTCTTGAGAGAAATTTTTTACTATTTTCTGTGCTTCTCTTGCATTTTCAACTAATATTCTTGCCTCTTGCATAGAAAGTAAGTCGTTATCTATAATATCCATTTCTCTTCACCTTCATGTAAAACTATAAATTTTCAATAGCATATCTATCTATTATCTTTTGTAAATCATTGTGTGGTCTAGCAATTACTACTGAACTATATAAATTTCCACCTTCCATATTATTTACAGCATATACTCCTGCATCAACTGCTGCTTTACAAGCTCCTACATCTCCAGTTACAATTACAGATATATACCCTGATGCAACATTTTCATACCCAACTAGTTCAACATCTGCTGCTTTACACATAGCATCTGCTGCTTCTAAAGCAAATACCAGTCCAAATGTTTCTATTAATCCTATTGCTTCACGTCTTATCATATCCCTACTCCTTCTATTCTCCATCTATATCATGAACTGAAACTATTTTTCCTACTTCACTAATAGGTCTTGGCATAACATTTTTTGCTGTAAGTGTACCAATTGCTTTTGCTGCTGCTGCTCCAGCTTCAACTGCTGCTGTTACTGCTGCCACATCACCTTTTATCATTATTGTTACTAATGTAGATCCTATATTTTCATAAGATACAAGTTCTACATTTGCTGCTTTTAACATCTTATCTGCTGCATCTAAAGCTGGAACTAACCCTATTGTTTCCACAAGCCCTAATGCTTCATTTCCATAATATTTCATCTTTTCCTCCTTCTTTTTAGTCCTTTATAAAGCTATTTATTGTTTCTTTACTTTCTTCACTTGCTTGATAATAGATAATTAATTCCCCATCATCACTTAAATCTGCTGCTACCTCTTCTATTAATCCATTTGCCTCTGCTGTTAGAAGAGCATCTTTTATATCTTTTTTGTTAAATGCTTTAAAAGATGAATACTCATTTTTTAATGCTTCCATTACATCATCTGCTGATGCTTTAGAAACTTTTGTAAAATATTTTAATATAGCATAATTTAATGGTTTCATTAATTTTCCTCCTTTTTCTTGAAAAAATCTAATGGATTTACAGCAATTAATAATATTCCAAAGATCATAACTACTGCTCCTATCCAAGCAACTGTTGGTAAGTTCCATCCTTCAATTCCTGAAATAACTCCTAAAAATAACCAACAGAAGAAAGGACTAAAGAATGAATAAGTTCCATTACATGCTGTTCCAAGTCCTGCTCCACACATACTATTTCCTTTATACCAAGTCATAAATGAAACAAATGTTGATAATCCACTTAATGCAAACCAGATCATTGCCGGCATACTTGTTAACGCTTGTATAGTTAATGAAGTTGAAATATCAATTCCTCCTGCCATTATTCCAATTGCTGGAACAACTATGAAAAGGTTTACAATTCCACAAGTTAATTGTCTTACACAGATTCCTATTTGAGTATCAACCATTGCTGAAGCATATCCAGCTACACAACCTTCAAATCCCCAACCAAATGCTGCTATAATTGCAATAATAAGTCCTAATAAAAGTTCTGTTGAGAAGTTCTCTCCCATTCCTGTACTACCAATCATAAAACTAGCAAAAACACAAATTCCTATTCCTAAAGCCATTCTTTTATTTATCTCTTGTTTATAAAAGATTTTTCCTAAGATAGCTGCTATTGCAGGACATAATGCTGAAATTGGAACTATTATAGATCCTGCCATTTGTAGTGCTACAACAAATGCTGTTCCTGCTATTGGTCCCCCTATTAATGCTGCAAGCATAATTTGCTTACCAGGTTTTGTATTTAATGTTCTTAAAAAATCTTGAAATTTTCCTTGATATATTGAGTTCAATATCGCCCAAAATGAACTTGAAATATCATTTATTGCATTTCCTAAAGCTGCTAGAAGATAAACTATTACAAATGCTGAAAGTCCTGCTGTGTTTTCTCCATACCAGTCTGACCATACTCCTTTTGTCATTCCCAATGTTAAGCATGCTGTATAGATACCATATGTTATTCCAGAAAATAACGCTATTTGTATTCCCTTCTTTAAAAATTTATTCTTAACTTCAGCCTTCAATTTAAGAATTTTTATCTCTTTTTCCGTTAATTCACTGTTGATCATCTAACTCCTCCTAAAAAATATTAATATTATTTTTAAATTATTCTAATTTAGACTAAAAGGTTGGCTTAAATCTTTTTCAAATTTATTATAGACCTTCCATTTAAGGTTAAAGTCAAATATTTTTTCATTTTTTATGACAGTTCTTTTATAGAACGTTAACTTCTAAAATTATTCTTTTATTTCTTTTTCAAAATTAATTAAAGTGTCATTTTGGTAAATTAATGTCTGATTTTTATTTTTGTATATATTTTTAGTCAAAATTAAAACCTTCCATATAGGTGGAAGGTTTTGATTTTATATAATAAAAAAGACCTTAATACTTTTACTAAGGTCTTTTTATACTAAATTATTGTATTTTTAATTTCACCATTATCTCTGTAACATACTTTTGTTCATCTTTTGTGCTCCAATAATCAATCACATATCTTTCAAAACATATATCATCATATTTATAGTTATGGTATTTCAACCAATCTTTTATTTTTTTATATGTTTCATCAATATTTTCATGTGATCCTATATGATAAGCTGAAGCCACCATATAACCACCATATTTAGTTAATTTATCACTTGAACATTTTTTTAAATTTTTCTGTAAAATTCTTACTTTTTTACATTTCTTTTCTATCTTTTCATCAAAAGAAGGAAACTCTATAATGACTGGACCTGTTATTGCATTTTCTATCTTTTCAATGTAATTTGTAAATTCTATATTTATAACAGATTTTACATAATCATAGTCATAATCTTGTTCTAAAAAAAGCATCTCAGCTTCTTCTAAAAACTTTATTTTAACATCTTGAATATCATATTCTATAACCATTTTTGCTTCTCTAACTAATGAATACCAATCTTCTATAGATTTTTTCTTTAAATCCAATTCCTCTTCTATTGATTGCAACTCTTTAATTTTTTCTCCAAAACCTTCTTCTATTGTTGAAAATCCAGAACTATAAATCAATGATTTTATTTGATCAAGAGTAAATCCACTTTGTTTATAATATTTTATCACTGGTATTGTATATAAATTATCCTTATCATAATAACGATAACCATTTTCATTTATTTCACAAGGAGATAACAAACCAATTTGATCATAAAATCTCAATGTTTTTTTTCCTATTTTACATATCTTTTCCACTTTCCCTATGCAATATTTTTTCTCACTCATTATCTCACCACAGCATTCAATTTTTTATTTTCTAGCCAATTACTTTGTCTAAAATTTTATAAATTTCTTCTTGAGATACTTTCTTAGGATTAGATTTTGTACATACATCTTTTTCTAATGCTCTATACACTTCTTCTTTAAATATATTTATATCTTCTATATTTTTCCCAAGTTCCTTTAAGTTTTTAGGAATTCCTAATTTTTTATTTAATTCAGATATATATCTCACTAAATTATTGGCTCCTATTATAGGATTACATGAATTTAACCCTATAATTTTTGCTAATTTTTGATATTTTTTAGTCACTAAATTACAATTCTCTCCAACATAAGATGTTACTTTACAATCTGAATTATACTCAATTACATAAGGCAAAATAATAGCATTTATCTTTCCATGTGGAATATGAAGTTTTCCTCCTATTGCATGAGCTAAACTATGTGTTATTCCTAACCCAGCATTATTAAATGCTAATCCTGCTAAACATGAGGCATTATGCATTCTCTCACGATAATATAAATTTTCACCTTCTAAGTAAGCTTTTTCTAGATTTTCTATAGCTAAACTAAAAGCTTTTTCTGCAAAGGCATCTGTAAAATCATTTGCTCCATTTGAGACATAAGCTTCTATTGCATGAGTTATTACATCCATTCCTGTATCTGCTGTTATACTTTTTGGTACACTTTTAATTAAATCTGCATCTAAAATAGCAACTGTTGGTAATAATTCCTTTGAAGTTAAAGCATATTTTAGATGTTCCGCTTCATTTGTAATAACAGAATATTCTGTTACTTCTGATCCTGTTCCACTAGTAGTAGGAATTGCATAAAATTCAATTTTTTTAGAATGATCTTTATTTAATTTATTATAATACTCTCTTATAGCCTTTGCTCCATCAATTGAAGATCCTCCACCTAAAGCTATAATTAAATCGATATTTTCATTCTTTAAAACTTGAACTCCCATTGCTACTATTTTTACTGTAGGATCTGGTATTACCTCATCAAATACTGCTACATTACAGTTGTGAATATAATTTTTAACTTTTTCAACCATCCCAGAACTATTAATAAACTTATCGCATACTATTAAAATATTTTTATCAACAAGTTCCCCTAATTTTTTTAAAGCCTCTTCACCAAAACAAATTGTAGTGCTAATAGTAAATTCTTGCATCTTTCTATCTCCTTAAAATAAAATTTTAAAAAGATTTAAAGTTTGCCTATTCCTTTCAGTCATTTTCATAATAACATATAAACTTTATAAAATCAACATGTTTATCTATCATCTATATTGATTTAATCATTACTATTTTTGTCATAAATAATTCAATAACATAGCATTTCATATAAAAAGGTGATTAAAAAAATTTAATCACCTTTTCTTGTTTTTTTATTTAAACTTATTATCTAGTTCTCTTGGTGGACACTCTTTATCATTATGTAAACTAAATTGAGATTTCATCTTTTTAATAAATGTTCCCATTTCATCAGCACTTCCAACAATTCTATTAAATATACCTAAATACTCTGTAATTATTGGGTTATCAACATCATAAGGATATCTCATCAAGTGATCTATCTCACTCCACGCCTCTTCAAACACTGTTCTAACTTGAATTTCTACAAGAATCTCATCTTTTCTAGTAACTGGTATTCCTATCAAATAGTGAACAGAACGATATCCATGATCTCTTACTACAATTTCACAATTTAACTCTGATATACTCTCTTGAAGTTGAGCAACATTGTAGTCCCCTCTTCTTATATTTATTTGTGGAGTTTCTCTTATCTCCCATAAATTCATAATATCTTCATGTATACCACGCCAATCATCTTTAAAAAGATGCAACACTCTTATTCCAATAAGATCTGTTACAATTTTTTTATATGTTTCAACAGAAATCCCTCTATCAACATATTTTTTTCCTTTACGGATAATTTTTTCAATAAGATGTTCTGGTTTTTTAACTCTTCTTCTTACAGAATGCACATTATTTCCATCAATTAATTTTGAAACTATATGTTCTGCCTCTTTTTCTAAATAAGGAACAAGAGCTATATAATCTTCATATATTTTTAGTAATTCTTCCCAAACTAGTCCTGTTGATTCAAAGTATTTTTCATCAATAGAAAACCTTTTAAAGAACTGTTCTTTATCTAAAATATCAGACATTTTTCACCTCTTTAATTAAATTTTTCTACTTTTTTTAAAGATATTTCAACTGCTCTTCTATAACCACATATTTCATTATCTTTTGTAAATTCTCTTTCACTAACTTCAGATTTAACCTTTATAATCTCTTTTATATCAAAATTAATTCCTTTAAAGTCTAATTTATGAATTCTTTCAAAAGTTAGATTATCTCCAGCTTGAATATCAAAGTCATTCTTTAGTCTAAAATTAATCCAACTATCAATTTTTTTACCTTCTAAAATAGCTTCAGTTAAAAAAACTTCATAGAAACTATTAGTTACCTCTGCAAAATTCTTTTCTCTATTTAAAGAAAATGAGTTCACTATATTTTTATATGAATTTGCTAACTCTTGTAATAGATTAAATTTATATACCTCTATTCTATTTTCAAAAGTTATATCTCCAACTAATTTTTTAAATTTAAACTCTATTTTTGCTCCACTAAATATCTCTTTGAAAATATTTATAACTTCTATGAAACGAGAGTTTTTTATTTTATTAAAAATCTCATATTTATAGAAATCTCCATTTTTTACAAGAGTTTCTCCATTTAAAAGATCTATACTTAAAGCTACTTTAAATTCTCTTGTTTTTATCTCTAAAAGTTTAAATTTATCGTAAACTAAAATTTTTAGAGAGGTATTATTTAAAAGAGTTTCTCCTATTTTTATTGCTGAAGTTCCTATACTTATAACCTCATTAAAAGATAGTTCATTAGAGAAATTAGAATAAGAAATAGGAAAATTATTTAGGTGTAGAGAAGTATATTGTATTTCTAATCCGCTTTCAACTAACCTTACATCATCATTATCAGTTAAGATTGTAATATCTTTAGGATCTCTTTTCTCCTCTAAATTTTCAGCTACAACATTTTCAACTATAATTTCATCTTTTTTTTCCTCTTCAGGCTCTTCTGAAACTATTTCGCTCTCTGTTGCTTCTTTTAAATTTACCTCTTCCTTTTCACTCTCATTGTTTGTCGAAGTTTCTTGAACTTCTATTTTTTCTTCTTTCTCTATCTTTAAATTTTCCTCAGCAGATAGAACTTTTTCTTCAGTTATATCAGCTAAGGTATTCTCTTGAGTTTCTACTTCCTTTTTTTCTTCCCCTTGAGATTTTATCTCTAACTCTTTTTCAGCAAATAGCTTTTTTTGTTGAAGCTCATCAAAAATTTCACTACTTTTTTCATCTTTTTTTTCGGTAATAATGTCCCCAGACTCCATTATTACCTCACTAACTTTTTTTCTACTTGATCACTATCCTCTTTTTGTAATAGATTTTTGACTCCATCTAAAAATTCAACTTCATCAAAAACAGTTAGTTTTAAATTGTATCTATTAATTACTTCGCTAACTTTACTATCTATAACAGAAGTAGAAGAAACTATATACATCGGTTGTCCAATTTTTCCAGCTTTTTTCATTATAAAATCTAACATATCTATAAAATCTGGATCTTTTAACTCTACCCCTAAAAATAAAGTTGGTCTACTTTTTAATTCTGTACATATCTGTTCAAAAAATCCATTATAAAAATCAAGTACTTTTAATTTTCTTACATCTTGGCTTGTAATAAAAAGATCCTCTGGATTACAAATATCTCCCATAATTTTATAAAAATTGATTTTTTCATCTTCTGAAAAATTATTTTTTGTAGGAGTAATTGTATTTATGTAATTTGGATATAATTTTTCTAAAACTATATCATAATTCATTGTCATTATTGTTTTAAAATAATCAAGCTCAAAAATATTGTCATATATATCAACATTCTTATAATGTTTCATATCAAAGATTTCTCTTATTTGTTTTAAAAGAGAATTTTTTGAACTTATAACTGCATCTAGATAAGCTTGAGCTACATCTGAAAAAGAGTCTCTATTTTTGATATATCCTTTTGCTGATTGTTTGATATCAAAAATTATCATATCTGCAAGTTCTACTCTTTTTGGAAATCCTGTTATTTCACTAACAAAATCTCCTATAAATAGATTTAATTTTTGTGCTTCTCCAAACTTATCAAAAAAGTTCTTCATGTTGTCACCTACCTTGTGTTTTATTTTCTATCACTATTAGTATAACTTAATTTCTTAAATTTAACAACAAAAAACTTACAAAAAGTCAAGGAAAATTTTTATTCACTTTTAGAAAAAAGGAAATAGTTTATGTTTTTATTAGTAATATATTAAAAAAAGTGTTATTATTAAAATATAAACTATGAGGTGATAAAATGAATCTGATTATAACTTTTTTTAAAGACTATATTGTAATTATTAATATATTCTTTTTAATTACAATTGTACTCTTAGAAAGAAAAAAACCTGTATATACTTTATTTTGGATAACTATACTTATTCTTGCTCCATATATTGGATTTATATTCTATCTATTTTTTGGATTGAGCTTTAGAAAAAAAAGGGTTGTTGATAAATTTTATAAATGGAAATTTCTTCATAGCAAAAAAGTTATCAGCTCCTCTGAAAGAAAAGATCTAAATAGATGGAAGCAACTTATCTCCTACCTTGAAATAGCTTCTAATAATAAATTAACAACTTTAAATGCTTTTAAATTATTTACTGATGGAAATGTTTTTTTTAATCATATGATAGAGGATTTAAAAGAGGCTAAACATTCAATTAATATGGAATACTATATTTTTAGATATGATGATTTAGGAAAAAGAATAATAGATATTCTTATTGAAAAAGCTAAAAGTGGAGTTGAAATAAATGTAATCATTGATGAGGCTGGTGGAGCTGATAGAAAAATGATAAAACTTATGAGAGATAATAATATCAATGTAGAGATATTCTTTCCCTCTCCCTTTGCTTTTTTCAAAATAGCTAATTTAAGAGCTAACTATCGTGATCATAGAAAACTTTGCCTTATTGATAGTAAATTAGGTTATATTGGTGGATTTAATATTGGTTTAGAGTATTTGAGCAAAGGAAAACTTGGACATTGGCGTGATACAGGGGTGAGAGTTTTTGGTGAGGCAGTTTTAGAATTAGAAAAAGAGTTTTTCTTCTCATGGGGAATTGCTAAAAAGAAACCTGTTGTATATCAACCTAAAGAGTACGCCTTTGAACATGAAGCTTTCCAAGAGATAATAAAAGTAAAAGGAAAATATTCTGGATACTCTCAAGTTGTCAGTAGTGGACCAAATTATCAGTTTAAAACTATGAGAGATACATTTTTAAAAATAATTTTAGAGGCTAAAAAATATATCTATATACAAACTCCATACTTTGTGCCAGATGATACTATTTTAGAGGCTTTAAAAATAGCTGCACTTTCTGGAGTAAAGATTAAAATAATGATACCTGATAAACCCGATCACTTCTTTATTTATTGGGTTAATCAATATTTTGTAGGAGAACTTCTTGATTTAGGAGTTACTGTTTATAGATATCATAAAGGATTCTTACATAGCAAAATGGTCCTTGCAGATGATGAAGTTGTAAGTATTGGAACTGCCAACTTTGACAATAGAAGTTTCTATCAAAACTTTGAAATAAATATTAATATCTATGAAAAGGATATTGCTGAGAAATTTAGAGAGATTTTCTATGATGATATGAAAACAAGTAGTAAATTATTAAGAAGTGAATATAGCAAAAGAGGTTTCTATATAAAATGCAAGGAATCTATTTGTAGACTTCTTGCTCCTATACTATAATTACATATATTCATTTACACGAGGTGACAAAAATGGTAGAATTTCAAAAACTTTCTTCTTTCTTTTTTAAATTTTTAGAAAGTGATGCTAAATTTATAGGGGATTTTTATTATGATCTTCATATTCATACAACTGCGTCAGATAGCTTTATTAAGCCTGATTTTTTAAAAAATTTTGTTAAAAATAAAAGGTATCTACTATCTGTAACAGATCACAATGAAATAAGAGGATCTGTTGAGCTTTATGAAAAGGGGATCAATGTAGTTCCTGGTATAGAGATCGGTTGTGAAGATGGATTTGAAATGCTTGTGTATTTTAATGAGATGCAAGATTTAGAAGATTTTTATAGAAGAGAGGTTGAAGGATATAAAAATCTAAAAAGAATGGCAAAAACACATAGAACTATTTATGAATATCTTGATGCTTTACAAGGGATAAACTGTCATAAATCTATACCTCATATTTGTGGAGTTGTTCAAAAAAACTTCATTCACAATAAACCATACATATATGATATTATAAAAAAAGTTGACTCTATTGAAACTCACAATCATGCTCTACCTATGGTTAGAAATCTACAAGCTGCTGAAATTAGAGAACAGTTTAACTTAACTGCTACTTTTGGAAGTGATGCTCACATAATAAGAGAGGCTATAGCCTTCTATAAATATGCTAATATGGCATCTGTTGGAGTTGGGGATACTGTTATGAACTATCTTTTTAAAATAGGTAGTATCAGTGGAATAGGACAAAAACATCTAATCCATATGTTAAAGAATACTTTACTATAAGTTGAAATTTTTCTTTTCAAAATCTGAATTTTGTAGTATAATAAAAATTGAGTGATCCCGTAGCTCAATTGGATAGAGCAATTCCCTCCTAAGGAATAGGTTGTGTGTTCAAACCACATCGGGATCGCCATTTTTATTTTAGGAGTACTATCATGAAAAAATTATCTTTTATTTTTCTTATTATTTTTATTTTCAGTGGTTGTAGTAATCTAAATTTTTGGAGTAAATATAAAGAAAATAAGATTAAAAAACAATATACTCAACTATCTAAAAGATTTGATTCTCTTGTATCTGAAGAGATTGAAGAAGATAAGAGGGCTGAACTAGAAGAGGATTTCTCTAAATATAGAAATAGAATCAATTCTAGTGGTGGAAAAAATCAAGAGTATAATAATACAGTTAGAGAGTTAGTTTTAAGTTCTGATATAAAAATACAATATTTAAAAGATTTAAAAGATTAGTGTGATAAGCTGGAGCAAGTTAATAATTACTCCAGCTTTTTTATATTAAACTATAGTTTATCTACAATTTAAAAAAAATCATATTTATGATATAATTTAAAAGAATTAAATTAAAAAAGGAGATATGTATGAAACTAATTTCATGGAATGTAAATGGATTGAGAGCTGCTGTACAAAAAGGTTTCTTAGATTATTTTAATCAAGAAGATGCAGATATATTTTGCTTACAAGAAACTAAATTACAAGCTGGACAAATTGATCTTGAACTTAATGGATATCATCAATATTGGAATTATGCTGAAAAAAAAGGTTACTCTGGAACAGCTATTTTCACTAAAAAAGAGCCTATATCTGTTACTTATGGATTAGGAATAGAGGAGCATGATAAAGAGGGAAGAGTTATAACATTAGAATTTGAAAATTTCTTTATGATTACAGTTTATACTCCAAACTCTCAAGAAGCTCTTGCTAGATTAGATTATAGAATGAAATGGGAAGATGATTTTAGAACTTATCTTCTAAAATTAAATGAAATAAAACCTGTTATTGTTTGTGGGGATCTAAATGTTGCACATCAAGAGATAGATCTGAAAAATCCTAAAACAAATAGAAAAAATGCTGGTTTCTCTGATGAAGAGAGAGAAAAAATGAGTAAACTTTTAGAAAGCGGATTTATTGACACTTTTAGATATTTTTATCCAGAATTAACAGGAGCTTACTCTTGGTGGTCTTATAGATTCAATGCCAGAAAAAACAATGCTGGGTGGAGAATAGATTATTTCCTTGTTTCTGAAAGATTAAAGGATTCTTTAGAAGATGCTGAAATACATAAAGATACTTTAGGATCTGATCACTGTCCTGTTGTTTTAAAATTAAAGGAGAATTTTTAGGAGGTAACAATGGAAAACTTTAAAAGATTTTGTGAAGTTTGGGAGAAAGAAAAGCCAGTTCCTGAAGAAAGATACAGATTTTTTGAACCAATGAGTTGTGTAATGATATTTTTTCTTACTCCTAACGATGTTGATAATATAAATGCTTTCTTTAGAAAAAATGGAAGTTTCAACCCTGAAAGACCTATACATGAAGATATAGTAGTTGACGAAATCCATTATAATGGAAATTATATGATTAAAATAGGATAGGAGGATATTCTATGAAAAATATTTTAACTATTGCTGGTTCTGACAGTTGTGGAGGGGCAGGAATACAAGCTGATTTAAAAACAATGAGTGCTTTAGGTGTCTATGGGATGAGTGTAATCACTGCTATAACTGCTCAAAATAGTATGGGGGTTCATGCTGTTCAAGAGGTTTCTGAAGATATGATCAGAATGCAATTAGAGGCAATCTTTGATGATATTGAAGTTGATGCTATAAAAATAGGTATGCTCTCTAGTAGTACAGTTATAAAAACTATTCTTTCAACTTTAAAAAAATATAGTTGTAAAAATATTGTTATAGATACTGTTATGCTTTCTAAAAATAGATATAAACTTTTACAAGATGAGGGCATGGAAGATTTGAAAAAACTTATAGCATTAGGGACAGTTGTTACTCCTAATATCCCTGAGGCTGAAGTTTTGGCTAATATGGAGATAAAAAATGAAAATGATATGATTCAGGCTGGAAAAAAAATTCAGGCTTTAGGTGCTAAAAATATTTTAATTAAAGGTGGACATAGAGAAGATAATTGTACAGATATTCTTCTGTTAGAAAGTGGAGAAGTTTTAAAATTCCCAGAAGTGAGAATCTCTACAAAACATACTCATGGTACTGGTTGTACCCTTTCTTCTGCTATTGCATCTTTTATTGGAAAAGGATACTCAGTTGAAGAGAGTGTAAAACTTTCTAAAGAATACATTACTGAAGCTATTAGAAACTCTTTTCCTCTTGGTAAAGGGGTAGGTCCTTTAGGACATCTTATTGAGCTTTATAAAAAAGCTGGTATTGAATATTAAAATAAAAGAGTCTATATAGATTAATGATTTTCCTCATTAATCTTTTAGACTCTTTTTATTACTATTTTTGATTTAAAAATCTATTTATTACATTTTCCCAAGTTCCATTTTCTTTCATTAGAAATTCAATGAATTCTCTTACTGCTCCATCTCCCCCATCTTTAGTAGAAATAAAATGAACTCTCTCTAAAACTTCAGCTGCACTATTTTTAGGAGCTGCTGCAATTTTTACCATTCTCATTACACCAAGATCGTTGATGTCATCTCCCATATATGCTACTTCATCTAAAGTTATACCTAATTTAGTTATTAATTTCTCCATTTCTTGAACTTTATTTGATATCCCTTGAGCTACCTCTTGGATTCCTAGTTCGTCTGCTCTTCTTTGTACAATATTAGAAGATTTTCCAGTAATTATTGCAACTATTCCACCCTCTTTTATCCATTGAGCTATTGCAAATCCGTCTTTAACATCAAAAGCCTTTAAGTTGTTGTCTTTATCATCTGTATATATCTTTCCATTTGATAGTGTTCCATCTACATCTAAAGCTATTAATTTTATCATCTTTCCTCATCTCCCTTTTAAATTTTTATATAAAGAAAAAAGGATATCCAATACAGGATATCCTCTCACATACTAAGAAAAATTATAGTGCGTTTACTTTAGCAGCTAATCTTGCTTTCTTTCTAGATGCTGTATTTTTCTTCATGATTCCTTTGCTTACTGCTTTATCTAATTCTTTGTAAGCTACTGATAGAGCTGCTTTTGCTGCTTCTACATCTTTAGTATCTACAGTTGTTAAAACTTTTTTAGTCATTGTTTTAACTCTAGATTTTACTGCTTGATTTCTTTCTCTGTTTCTTTCTGCTACTAAAACTCTCTTTTTAGCTGATCTTGAATGTGCCAAATTAAAAACCTCCAATTATTTTCAAATAAATAAATTATTTTTCCATAAAATGATATCATAAATTAAACAAAATGTCAACTTGTTATTGACAAGAAGTAATTTTAATTTGTTTAAGTTAAGCTACAAAAGAGACACCTTTTCTTGTACAATGGACCATATTTATTTTATCATAAATTCTCAAAAATTAAAAGTATTTTTTATAAAAACTAAATAAAAATATTAGATATTATAGAAAAGTTATAAACTGCTAATTTCTAACAGCCTATAACTTTTTTAACTATTTACAGATAAATTGATTTGTTTCCTCATTATAGATATAACCATTATCATTAAAACGAGCTAAAAGATCATCTTTTTCTACATCTTCTCCCTCACAAAAATCATCAAGAGAAGAGTAAAAATCTCTCAGTTTCATGTTAACCATACTATAAACTATATTGATATCCATAACTAAATAATTTGCTCCCACTATTTAATCTCCTTTTTTAAAATTTTTATAATCTCTTTTCTATCTAAAGGCTCAAGATTATAGATTTTCTCCTCAATATCTCTATTTAATTGAACAATTGCACTACTAGCTCCACTTTTAACAAGTCTATCTTCAAGATGGACCTTAGGGCTAAAATTAAATACTTCCTTCATTAAATTACAATAAAGATCATAAAATTCTAAATCATCTTTTGCTCTTTTCATAGATCTGAAGTCATATTTCATACCTTTCTTTTCTACCTTTTTTCTTAAAAGTAAAAGCAGTAAAATCAGTATAATAACTCCTTCACCTATCATTATACCATAAATTCTTACTAAATGTTGATGATCTTCTGATTCTAAAACTTCTTCAGAGATAGCAGGAATATTGCTGATCTCCACTTTATCTAGTTTTTGTTGTTTTGGCTCTTCCTTAGTAGTAGTTAAATTTGTAGAGGTAGCTTGTTGTTGAGTAGGTTGAGCATTACTTGTAATATTTTCACTTTGTACCCCACCTAAAACTTTAAAATTTTTACTAGGAATTGTAAAATATTTATAGCTTTTACTTTCTGTATCAAAATATGGTATTTTTATCTCTGGAATAGCTTTTTCACTATTAGTTCTAGGAATAAAAGCTATTTCAAAAGTTTTTTCACTGTAATATTTTCCATTTATAATCTTTTCACTACTACTTTTTACACTTTCAAAAATATTAAATCCTGCTATATCATAGGGAATAATCTTTTCTAAAGTATCTAAGTTTACATCTCCATAAAGTTTTAAAGTAAGCAAAATAGATTCTCCTAAATTTACTTCATCTCTATTCCAATTAAATTCACCTTTTAATTTTCCAACTACATTTTGAAATCCTGTTGGTTGATTTGTAGGTAGTGGAAGAATATTTAATTTAATCTCCTCTCCACCTAAATATACAACAGGTTGATTTCCATAGTACCACATATCATTATTGTTGCTTTCAACAACTGCTATATGAGCACTTTTTATAGTTTTCTCTCCAGAAGAGTTAGGTTGTAAAATACTTTGTTGTAAAGTTAATTCTAACCCTTGTTTACCTTGTGGAGTTGTAAAAGTTTTTTCTGGGTATCTCCTATTTTGTTCAGTAGGAAAAACCTCTTTTACAGAAAAATTATTAAAAACAGGGGGATCAATATATTTTAGATCACTTATAGGTACAGTTGTAAGAAGTTTCTCTTCAAAGGGAATTTTCTCCCCGAAGTAGTACTCTTGATTATTTTTAGGCTCTGTTTTTAAACTAATCTTATCTGATATATTAACATTAGTAACTTTTGCCTCTTTTGAAACAATTATTTCCAAAGGATTAGAAACTTCCTTTTCTCCTTTTAATTGTAGAGTAAAACTCCCCTCTTTAATTGGAAGAAGGGTATACTTATCCAATATAGTTGATGATTTTTTACCATTTACTACAGTATAACTTCTTTGTACCCCCTTTGAAAGCACTTTAAAGTTATTAAGTCCTTCAATGGTATAGTCCTCTTTTTCACTGTTAGTAAACTCTACATTTAAAGCAATAGGCTCATTTACCCTTGGATTTGTATTATTTACATCTAAGGTTGCCTCTGTAAATGTAAGAACACTTATCAATAAAAATAGAAGTAGACTTACTATTTTTTTCATATTTTCACCTCATATCTACCATTTATTATTAGAATTTCCAGTTTCAATATTCATAACTCTCTCATTATTTTTAAATGATTGCTTTTCATTACCTTCAAGTCTTTTTAAGATAACTCCAATTTCATTCTTTTTAATGTCCTCTTTAGAGTCTTTTCTATCACCTGTGGAAGCTCCTCCACTTTGATTTTTATCTTGTGGTTGTTTATCATTTTCTTGATTTCCTCCACTATTATTTTGTTGATCCTGTTGATTATTATTATTTTGATTATTTTGCTGCTCTTGATTGTTATTATCTTTCTGATCACTATTATTAGAACTGTTTTGCTTGTCATTTTCTTGTTGATTATCTTGTGAGTTATCCTTTTGATCTTGGTTATTACTATCATTATTTTTTTGTTGTTGATCATTTTGATTATTCTTATCTTGGTTATTATTGTTTTGACTATTATTTTGCTCTTGATTATCTTTGCTATTCTGATTGTTTTTATCTTGGTTTTGATTATTTTGATTTTGTTGATTCTTATCTTTATTTTCTTGTTGATTATCTTGTTTATTTTGATTGTCTTGATTTTGTTGTTGCTCTTTTTCTAAATCTTCAATCTTCTTTAAAACAATCTCATAATTCTTTTTAATATTTATATCATCAGATTGTTTCATAGCTTTTTTATACTCTTCAAGAGCTAATTTATAGTTTTTCTTCGCTTCTTCTGGATTTTCCTTTATTAAACTATCACCTAAAAAAGCATAGGAATTTCCTCTTAAAAAGAACTCATCACTTTCATTTTCAATAACCTCTTTATATTTTTTTTCCTCATAGAAAGATTTGACAATATTCTTTTTTACATTGGGATTATCTTTTAATTTTAGAGAAAGTTCATAGTTTTTCCTAGCCTCTTCAAAGTTTTCATTTTTAAAAAATGAGTTTCCTTTAGAGATATAATAGTATGCTCTAGCACTATTGAGATTGATACCAAAAGCAAAGAGAGAAAGAAGAAGTAACAAAATAGATATTACCTTATTTTTCATCTTTTGCACCTCCCCTTAAAAGATATCCTAAAAGAATAAACAGCATTCCTATTCCAAGTGGAATTTGAAAATATTTTTTATATACAGTCATATTTTCATTTCTTTGATTTTTTCTTTCAAGATTAGCAGTATCTTTAAAAAAGTCTATTGTATTATCCTTTAAATTATTTACTTCATAATACTTTCCATTACTACTTTCGGCTAGCTTTTTCATAAAATCTGAATTTAGTTTGCTTACTACTGGAGAGCCATTTTCATCTTTAATGAAACCAACTTTTTTACCATTAATATACTCAGGAAGAATACTTCCTTCATCTGTACCTATTCCAATAGCATAGACATTTAATTTATGCTTTTTTACAAAATCCAAAGACTTTTTATCAAAATCTCCACCATCTGAAAGTATAATAATAGTCTTATTTTCACTTTGAATCTCATTAAAAGATTTTTCAGCTAGTTCCAATGCTTGATAAAGCTCAGTTCCTCCACCAGATATTAAGTTTGAATCAAGGGCATTAATATAGTTGCTACCTATTGAGTAATCATCAGTAAGTGGCATTTGAATATATGCACTATCTGAATATGGGATAAAACCTATTCTATCTCCCTTTAAATTGTGTAACAGTTTTTCAAGAGTTCTTTTAGCTCCCTCAAGTCTATTTGGATAAACATCCTCTGCCATCATAGAACGTGAAGTATCTATAAGAGCATAGATATTTAATCCCTTTACCTCTACATTTTCACTATCAACAGGTTTTTGTGGTGAAAGCAGAGATATAGCTACTAACAAAGCTCCACAACTAATTAAAAATATTTTTAAACTTTGAACAAAATTATATTTTTTCATTTTTAATATACTTAATATTCTATTTCTTTTTTGCATACCTATAATCATCAGAATGAGTATAAGCAGTGGAATTATACAGTATATTAAAAGATTAAGATTTCCAAATTCCATTTTCTCACCTCACAATTATGGTATTATTATATAGATTAGATATTGGAAAAATACTCCTAATAATAGAAAAATTAAAGCAATTTTTAAAATTCCCTCAAACATCTCCTGTTTATCATAAAAACTTCTTCCATCTATCTTTGTTTTTTCCAATTCATCTATCTTATTAAATATCTCTTTAAATTCCTTGCTATCTCCTGCTCTAAAATACTCTCCACCAGTTGTTTTAGCAATATTTTGCAGAAGATTTTCATCAAGTTCATTATTTTTTACAGTTCTATAACCAAATAGTGTAGGAACTTGCAATTCCCTTGCTCCTATACCAATAGTATATATTTTTATTCCTAACTCTTTAGCTATATCAGCAGCAGCACTTGGACTCATCTCTCCAGAGTTATTTTCTCCATCTGTTAATAAAATTATAACTTTAGATTTAGCCTCTGAATTTTTTAGCCTATTTAATGCAACTCCAATTCCCATACCAATAGCTGTTCTGTTATTACTTGTAATATCATCTACTGTAAGTTTAGAAACCATCTCTTTTACAACATTATGATCAAATGTAAGAGGAACTTTTGTATAGGCATCTCCACCAAAAACAATCAATGATAATCTATCATTTCCTCTTTTATCAATAAACTCTCCTAAAACTTCTTTCGCTTTCTCTAAACGATTTGGAGAAAAATCATCTTGTAACATAGATTGTGAAAGATCTAGTGAAATAGCTATATCAATTCCATTTTTCTTAACAACTCTATTTTCATAAATCATCTGTGGTCTAGCTAACGCCACACTCATTAAAATTAGAGATAAGAGAATTAGATATTTACCTAAAAGATACTTCTTACTTTTTATCTTGTAAGCTCTTAAAGGCTCTATCCCTGGAACTGTTATTCCTAAATTACTTCTTTTTCTTAAAAAGAGATAGATTATAATAGGTATTAACAATAAAAAATATGGTGATGCAAACTTAAACATCTATCTCACCCTCTTTTACTCTTTTATAAATATCAAAGGCTTTTTTCCTGCTTGCTTCAATCTCCTCTTGAACATCTCCAGAAAATTTACAACTATCTAACCATTGTATAAATATTATATCCTCATCAGTTAAAACACCTTTTTTCTCATAGTTTCCATTTAAAAAGTGAGAATTATATCTACTATCTATATACTCTCTAAGGGCATAACTTATATCAAATGCCCATCTTTCTGATAAAATTTCCATTTGAGTATTAAATCTTTTATCATAGTCAATAATCTCTTTTTTCTCTCCTCTTTTAAAAGTTTTTATAAACATAATTAGAGATAAAAGTCCAATTACTATACTACCAATAAAAATATATGGAAAATTATCTGAATAAAGTTTCTTATTACTCTTATCTAATAGATCCTTATATAACTCTTTGTCCTCTGAAGTTAAAATAGATTTTATATTTATCTCAAGATTTTTATTTCCAAGAATAATATTGTTTTTACCTAAATTAAATCCCTTTACTGTAACTAAAAAATTGCCATTCTTGTCCTTCTTTATCTTTTCTATTGAGAAGTTACCTTTTTCAAATTCTTTGATAATTTCCTCTTTTGGAACACCAGAAATCTTAAAGCTGATACTGTCTCCAACATTTATATCTTTAGCAGATATTAGAAGAGAAAAGGTAAGGAAAAAAGCTAAAACTATCTTTTTCATCTTCTTCTCCTCCTTTTAAAAAAGTTTGAAAGTACAGTTACATAGTTATCATCAGTATATAGAGTTAAAATAGTTTTAGATATATTTTGAGAAATATCTATATTCTTTTTAAAATTTTCAATAATTATGCTTTCTCCACTTTCAGAATCTACCATATTAAAAATTGCTCCCTCTGGAAGAGTATCATATTTTTTATCAGCTATTCTAATAGGTATCAGATCATGTTTCTGTTTAATTATAGCCATTGTTTTTTCATAGTCTTTATCTATAAAGTCAGAGATTAAAAAGAGGATTGCTCTTCTTTTAACAATTTTATTGAAAAACTCCAATGCTGATTTGATATCAGTTTTCTTTCCTGTAGGTTGATAAGTTAAAAGATCGTCAAGAATAATCAGAGATTGATTTCTTCCCTTTTTAGCAGGAATAACCTTTTCTATTCTATCTGTAAAAAATATAGCCCCAACCTTATCACCATTTTTAATAGCACTAAAAGCTAGACTTCCAGCTAATTGAGATATCAAATCTTTTTTAGCAAAGAAATTATTAGAGTTAGAAATATCAATCATCAAATAAATTGAAAGTTCTCTCTCCTCTGTGAACTCTTTTACATAGGTTTTTCTCTGCCTAGCTGATACTTTCCAATCTATTTTTTTTACATCATCTCCAGGAGAGTATCTTCTAATATCTGAAAACTCCATTCCATTTCCTTTAAAATATGAACGATAGTTCCCTGTAAAAAGTTCATTAGCTAGAATAGATGAGGCAATCTCTATTTTTTTTATCTTTTTTAAAAGTTCTGTTCTACTCATAATTGCCACCTCTTTTTATTATGGAAGTTTTACTTCCTCCATTATTCCAGTAATAATATCCTCTACATTTTTTCCCTCAGCTTCAGCTTCATAAGTAAGCATTATTCTGTGACGCAACACATCAAAAATTACCCTTTTAATATCTTGTGGCATCACATACTCTCTACCTTCTAAAAAGGCATTTGCTTTAGCTGATACAACAAGGGCGATAGATGCTCTTGGAGATGCTCCACAAGCTATGTAATTATTTATCTCTCTTGTTTTAAATACAATTTCAAGTATATAATCCATAAGTTTTTCATCTATATGGATATTTTTTATAATCTCTTTTATAGTTTCTATTTTTTCTCTATTTAGTACCTCTTCTATCTTTATACTATCAAAATCAGTTGAAGTAGTTAAAAGGTTAAGCATAGCTTTTTCCTCTTGTTTAGTAGGATATTCAATCTTTACTTTCATAAGAAATCTATCTTGTTGAGCTTCTGGTAATGGATAAGTACCATCTTGTTCAATAGGGTTTTGTGTAGCTAAAACAATAAAAGGTCTATCTAATTTGAAAGTTTCATTTGCAATAGTTATCTGTTTTTCTTGCATAGCCTCAAGAAGTGCAGATTGAACTTTAGCAGGAGCTCTGTTTATCTCATCAGCTAAAACAATATTAGCAAAGATAGGTCCTTTTTTAGTATAAAACTCTCCTGTTTTTTCATTGTAGATCTCTGTTCCTATAATATCACTTGGTAATAGGTCTGGTGTAAATTGTATTCTTGAGAATTTTAAACCTAATGTTTGTGCTATTGTATTAACTGTTAAAGATTTAGCAAGTCCAGGCAACCCCTCAAGAAGAATGTGATTTCCTGTAAAAATTCCAATTAGAATCTTTCTAATCATATCCTCTTGTCCTACTATCTTTTTTTCAATCTCCTTTTTTATAGTAGCTATAGTTTCTTTTTCTACTGATATTTTTTCTTTTAAGTTTTCCATAGTAAGTCCTCCTTAATAAAACTCTATATATTAATTTTTAATAAAAATGTTTTACTTCCTTTTTTATCCATGATATATTAGACGAATAAAAGTATAAAATTGTTGAGTTTGAAAAAAATTTTTAAAATTAATTTTTAAAACTATAATTTACCTAACTAAGCTCAGTTATCTAGCACATCGCTAGGTTTTGACAAAGTACCTTTGTATTTAGCGATTATTAGTCAATTTTAGTTATCTATATTTCTTTTTTAACATCAAGTTGTCTCCATGTCAGTGAATAAAGAATCCCTATGGCTCATTCCGTTGAAAATGCAAAACTCGCTCCGCAAGCTCCGCTCAAACACGTTGCATTTTCTTAACTACATTTCGCTAAGGGCTTCTAATATTCACTTCCAAATTACTTCAACTTGATGTTAAGGATAATCTCTTTTACTTTAATTATTAAAATACTGAGTTATAGTTTAAAATAATTTAAAAGGAGCTGAACAAACTAATAGTTTGAACAGCCCCAATAGTTTTATTTAGTTTTTTCATTCATCTCAGCAAATAGTGTACTAAACGATGTTAAGTTTTGAATTTCAGATGGTATAATAATTTTTGTAGCCTTACCATCAGCAACTTTTCCTAAAGTTTCCATACTCTTTAACATCAATACTTCTTTACTTGCTTCTGCTTCTTTCAACAACTTAATTCCCTCAGCCTCTGCTTCTTTAATTGCTCTAATTGCCTCAGCTCTACCTTCAGCCTCTTTAATAGCAACCTCTTTTTGTCCCTCTGCTCTAAGTATAGCAGATTGTTTTTCAGCTTCTGCTTTTAAAATAGCTGATTCCTTTTCTCCTTCTGCAACAAGAATAGCAGATTTCTTTTGCCCTTCAGCTCTTAAAATAGCCTCTCTTCTCTCTCTTTCAGCCTTCATCTGTCTTTCCATTGCATCTTGAATCTCTCTAGGTGGAATAATATTTTTCAGTTCCACTCTATTTATTTTCATTCCCCAAGGGTCAGTAGCTTCATCTAATATAACTCTCATCTCTGTATTGATAGTATCCCTTGAAGTAAGAGTTGCATCAAGCTCCATAGCCCCAATTATATTTCTCAAAGTAGTTGCAGTTAAGTTCTCTATTGCACTCATAGGGTTTTCAACTCCATAAGTATAAAGTTTAGGGTCAGTTATTTGGAAATATATAACTGAGTCTATCTGCATAGTAACATTATCTTTTGTAATTACAGGTTGAGGTTTAAAATCAATAACTTGCTCTTTTAAAGATACTCTCTTAACAACTCTATCTATAAAAGGTACAAGAATATTTATTCCCACATTCCAAGTTCCAAGATATTTTCCCAATCTTTCAATAACATAAGCTCTTGATTGAGGAACTATTCTTACATGAGTAGCCATTAAAGCAACAATAAGTATAAATAGCACTAAAATTATTATTCCATTCATTTTATTACCTCCCAGTACATCCTTTGTTATATAGATAATACCACAATTTTTTATGATTGCATACTAATTTTAAAATAAAAACTCCCTTGATTTTTCAAGAGAGTTATAACTTTATTCTTCATCAATATTTATTTTATTTGAAAGAACACTTCCAGTTCTAAATCTAATTGATTTTCTAGGTGTAGAGTATTGAATTTTTTTTGTATTTATATTCATTATTCTTCTTGCAGGAACAATTTTTTTCTCAAAGATTCCCCAACCTCTAAAACTTACTGAATCGTTAGTTTCTAAAGCTTCAAAGAGAGCTTCCCAAAATAGATTTATCTTTTCTTTTGCCTCGTGAATATTTTTAAGCCCTCTCTTTTTTTGATATAAAATCAAAAATTCTTTTTCAGTCATTATATAATCTCCTTTATCTAATTATTAAAATGTATTAAAATTAATAGTAGGTAAACCTACTGTATTTTAACTATTCATAAAAACTTTAACTTTTCCTTTTTATTTTTTTAAATAAATATAAAAATTGTTTTTTAAGAAAATTTTTGGTATAATTAAATTGTTATAGATATATACTTTGGAGGTGTTTCATGAACGTAATTATTTTAACTGGAAGACTTACAAGAGATCCAGAATTAAAATTTGGACAAAGTGGAAAAGCTTATTCAAGATTTACTTTAGCTGTAGATAGACCAATGCAAAAAGGAGAAGCAGATTTTATTAACTGTGTAGCTTTTGGAAAAACTGCTGAACTTATTGGAGAATATTTAAGAAAAGGAAGAAAAGCAGGAGTTACAGGAAGACTTCAAATGGGAAAATATGAAGTTAATGGAGAAAAAAGAACAAGTTATGATGTAGTAGTTGATACTATTGAATTCTTAGAATCTAAAAATGCTGTTGATTCTATGGGAGGATATGAACCTCAAGATTATACACCATCTTACTCTGCTCCATCTTCTAACTCAAATACTTCTTCTAAACCTGTTGCAAAACCACAAGAAGAGGTTCCTTATGAAGATGATGATGAGTTCCCATTCTAATTAAAATAATTTTTATTGACTCCATTTTTATAAATGGAGTTTTTTGTTATTTACAAAGTTTTTATGATATTATATGAATATAGATTTTTATTTTAAGGTGATGATTATGAAAGAGATCATAATAAGAGAGATGAAAGATAGCGATTGGGAAGAAGTAAAAAATATATATCAACAGGGAATAGATAGTGGAATATCTACTTTCATGAGAAAAGTTCCAGAGTTTGAGTATTGGAATAATTCAAAATTAAAAATAGGAAGATTAGTTGCCATATATGATAGAAAAATAGTTGGTTGGATAGTTCTTAGCCCTACATCAGCAAGGGAAGAGTATTCAGGAGTTTGTGAGATAAGTGTCTATATTCATCAAGATTATAAGAGAATGGGAATAGGAAGAAAATTAATAGAGAAAGAGATCGAAGTATCTGAACAAAATAATATTTGGACACTTCAATCTGTAATGCTTGGTAATAATATTCCTAGTATGAAATTACATGAAAGTTGTGGTTTTAGAGTGGTTGGATATAGGGAGAAAGTTGCAAAAGATAAAAATGGAGAGTGGCAAAATACATTTCTTATGGAGAGAAGAAGTAAAGTTATATTTTAAATTTAACAATATTAATTTTTTTGTCAAAATGTTTACATATAACACTTGCTACTACTCCAGTTATCACTTGTATAATTAGTTCTATTAACAATGTGTTAATAATAAAATCTACAGTTTCTTTCAAATTTTTTTCCTCTTTTTTAGTTAATTATTTCTACAAATAATTATTCTGATGCTATAGTGATAAAAGTATGTATAATCCTTTTAGAATAATTTATATTTTATAATATCATAATAACTTTAAAAAAGATATAGTAAATCTTGAATAAAAGAAAAAATATTTAACTTAAAAAAGTTATTTTTAAATTAATTATTACTAATAAAATTGAAAATATTTTGAAAAAAGTAGTAAATTCGTGATATAATGGAGAGTAAAAATCTTAATTTAATGGAGGGTCTATGATAAAAGGAAATGTTGATGGAATCAAAGATTTTATTCTTAAAGAACTTGATTCTATCTATGATATAACAGTGACAAAAAATAGAGTTATTGAGCCTGAAATAATAGCTTTAATAGCTTCTATAAGTAGTAGAATAAATAGAGAGATAAATGTTGCAATAGATAGAAGAGGAAATATAGTTGAAATATCTATTGGAGATAGTAGTAGTGTACAATTGCCATTACTTAATGTACAAGAAAAAAGACTTAGTGGAATAAGAGTTATTCATACTCACCCAAATGGAAACCCTAATCTTTCAAGCATTGATATCTCAGCTCTTACAAAATTGAAACTAGATTGTATAGCTGCAATAGGGGTAGTTGAAGAAAAAATCACTGGAGTTGTAATGGGATTTTGTAATGTAGATGGAGATGAGTTATCTCATGAAGTTACAGAGATTATGAATATTCCAGAATTTATTGACTATGATTTTCTTTATAGAATAGAGGAGATAGAATCTATTTTAAAGAAAAGAAATATAGTTGAAAATGATGATGAATATGCTATCTTAGTTGGAATTGATAATGATGAAAGCCTTGATGAACTTGCAGAGTTAGCAAGAGCATGTAATGTAAAGGTAGTAGGAAAATTCTTCCAAAAGAAAAGCAAGATAGACCCATGTTATTTTATAGGAACAGGGAAAGTTATAGAACTTGCTAGATTTAAACAGATTAAAAAAGCTAACTTAATCATATTTGATGAAGAATTAAGTGGATTACAAGTAAAAAATCTTGAAGAGGTTACAGGTTGCAAAGTAATAGATAGAACTGTTTTAATACTTGAAATATTTGCAACTAGAGCAAGAACAAGAGAGGCTAAAATTCAAGTTGAGTTAGCACAATTAAAATATAGAAGCAGCAGACTTTTAGGATTTGGAACTACAATGTCAAGAACAGGAGGAGGAGTAGGAACTAAAGGTCCTGGAGAAAAGAAATTAGAGATTGATAAAAGAAGAATAAGAGAAACTATACATGATTTGAAACAGGAATTAGAAAAAATTAGAAAAACAAGAATAACTCAAAGGGAAAAGAGAGATGAATCAGGTATACCAAAAGTATCTTTAGTTGGATATACAAACGTTGGAAAATCTACTTTGAGAAATCTTCTTGTAAGTATGTATACAGCAGATAACACATCTAAGAAAGAGGATGTTTTTGCTGAAAATATGCTATTTGCAACATTGGATATAACAACAAGAGCTATTACTCTTCCAGATAAAAGAGTTGCTTCACTTACTGATACAGTAGGGTTTGTAAGAAAATTGCCACATGATTTAGTAGAGGCTTTTAAATCTACTCTTGAAGAGGTAAGTTTTTCAGATCTAATAATTCATGTAGTAGATATTTCAAGTGATACTGTTGTAGAACAAATTAAAGCAGTAGAAAATGTTTTAAATGAGTTAAATGCTTTAGATAAACCAACTTTCTTAGCACTTAATAAGTGTGAAATGGCTACTCCTGAGCAGATTGCAAATGTAAAAGAAAAATTTAGTAATTATCAAATGATAGAAATAAGTGCAAAACAAAACTATAATATTGATAAATTCTTAGATATGACAGTTTCATTACTACCACAAACAACAAGAAAATGTACATATCTAATTCCATATACAGACACTTCAATGGGAGCTTATCTTCATAGAAATGCAATTATCCAAAGTGAAGATTATGAAGGTGAAGGAGTTAGAATAGTGGCAATTGTAAATGATGAAGTTTATAATAGATGTAGAAAATTTATGGTTGAGGAGACACTATGTTAAGTATAATAAGAGAGATTTTAAAATTAGCTCTCCCTGCAGTTGGAGAAATGGTTTTATATATGATGATTTGGGTATTGGATACCCTTATGATAGGAAATCATACTGGACAGATAGGGGTTTCAGCAGTTGGACTTAGTTCTGAAATTATGTATACTTTTACAAATATGCTAGTTGCTATGGGAATTTCAATCTCTGTTACTTCAATAGTTTCAAGATCAATAGGGAGTAGAGATTTTGAAAAAGCTAGGATTACTTCAGATATTGCTTTAAAAATTGGAGTTATTATTGCTATTCTTTTAGGAACAATATTTTTTACCTTCCCTAAAGAAATTTTAACAATAGCTAAAGCTGAAACAGAGTATGTTCTTCCTTTAGCAACAAAATATATGAGAATATGTTCTATTGCTATTGTTTTTAATGTTTTAACAAGTGTATTTAATGGAATTTTTAGAGGTTGTAAAAATACAAAATCACCACTGTATACAGCTTTTATAGTAAATGTTGTAAATGTTTCCTTAGACTATATTTTAATATTTGGTAAATTTGGTGCTCCAGAGATGGGAGTTGCTGGAGGTGCAATAGCCACTGCAGTTGGAAACTTTGCAGGATTTTTATTTACTATGACACAATTGAAAAAAATACCATTTAAAGTAAATTTATTTTCTGAGTTTAAAAAAGAGTATTTTAGAGAGTTGATTAAGTTATCTATTCCTTCAGCTTTACAAGAGGGAGCTTTCAGTATAAATAGACTTATAAATGTAACTTTAATAATGACATTAGGAAGTCTTGCCTTTGCAGCAAATCAGATAACTATCAATATAGAGTCAATCTCTTTTATGCCTGGTTGGGGATTTGCCATTGCTTGTACCTCTCTAGTTGGTTATAGTATTGGAGAAAAAGATTACAAAAAGGCTAAATCTTATGTAACATATTCTATGGTTTTATCATCTTTAGTAATGGGAATTTTTGCTATTATTTTTTTAGTATCACCAGAGCCAATAATTACAGCTTTTATAAAGGATAGTGAAAAAGAGGTTATAACAATAGGTTCAGCTTGTCTTATGATAGCCTCAATAGAACAGATACCTATAGCTATATCAATGGTTTTAGGAGGAGCTTTAAAGGGAACTGGAGATAGTAAAACACCATTTAAAATAGTATTATTTACAAATTGGGTAATTCGTTTGCCTTTAGTTTACTATTTTATCTATATTCAAAAAGCTCCTGTAACTTATTTTTGGAGAATTACAGCACTTCAATGGATAATAGAAGCTATTATAATACTTATAGTTTTCCACCATAAATGGAAGAAAAATTATGAAACTCAATAAATTATCAAAAAGAGCTAGAAAAATCAATTTTGATCTCTCTAGCTCTATTTTTTTTATCTATTCTTTAATAAATCTCTAATTTCAGTAAGTAAAACCTCTTGAGCAGTAGGTTTTGGTGGAGCTTTCTCCTCTTTCTTTTTAAAATTATTTATAAGTTTTACAAATATAAATATACAAAATACTATTATTAAAAAATCAATGATATTTTGTAAGAATAGTCCATATTTAATTAATATTGGCTCTCCTGTTGCACTACTTACAGGGATTTTTACTTCAAGAGCAGATATATTAACCTTTCCTGTAATTGTTCCCAAAAGTGGCATAATTACATCTTTAACTAAGCTATTTACAATTTTACTAAAAGCTCCCCCTATAATTACCCCAATAGCCATGTCCAATACATTTCCACGAACAGCAAATGCTTTAAATTCTTTTAATAAACTCACCTTTATACCCCCTTTGTTTTTTTATTTAATATATTTTACTAGACAATTCTTCATATTCCTTTAAATATTAAAAAAATAATAAAATTATATGTGTAATTATTAAAAAATATTATTATTTTTAGTGTATTATGATATAATCAATATGGAGGGTAAATTTATGAAGATTAATTACGAAATTTTAATGGAACAACAATTAAAAGAGATAGAAAAAACAGGAATAAAACCTAAACTACTTCTACACTCTTGTTGTGCCCCATGTAGTTCTGCTATACTTGAATTTTTACAAAATTATTTTGATATTACTGTTTATTTTTATAATCCTAACATTACATTTGAAGAAGAGTATTATAAACGTTTAAATGAACAGAGAGAGTATCATGAAAAAAGAGGGTATTCAATCAGAGTAATTGAAGGAAATTACGATCCTAAAGAGGATTTTTTTAAGCAAGTAAAGGGATTAGAAGATAGAAGAGAAGGAGGAGAGAGATGTTTTAAATGCTATACTCTTAGAATGGAAGCTACTGCACAAAAAGCTAAAGAGTTAGGATTTGATTATTTTTCAACTGTTCTTAGTATAAGTCCTTTAAAAAATGCTCAATGGATAAATGAGATTGGAGAGGAACTTTCTGAAAAATATGGTATAAAATTTCTAAATGGAGATTTTAAAAAGAAAAACAGATACTTAAGAAGTACTGAAATCTCAAGGGAATATGAACTATATAGGCAAGATTATTGTGGTTGTTTATTTTCTAAAATGGAAAGAGAGGCAAAAGAGAAAGAAAAACTGACTGGAGGAAGAGAATGAGAAATTTTTCTGAAAAAACTGTAAAAACAATATCTATCTGCTTTATACTGTTATTTTTATTAATGGGAGTAAATAAACACTACTATTATTTTGGTTTAATGATAATTCCAGCAATGATATATTTTTCAACTTGGAAAGTAGTTTTATTTGAAGATAAGATAGGGAGATTTGCATCTATTATTATTGGACTTTTATTGTCGGCGTTTATTTTTTATTGCCAATACTATTTACAAGCTGGAGTTGAACCAACTAAAAATGTAATTGCTTTAAAATTGACAATATCTTTATGTATAGGACTTTGGTTAGGAAGTTTTATTGCTAAATATATTTATGTTAGAATAAAATTCTTTATAAATAGAATAGGGAGCAAAGGGGAACAAAAGGAGTATCCTATTATTAAAATGGTAGTTGATCAAAAAAAATATTTTAAGAAACCTGGAAGCAAATACTACATTAATTTTTACTACGCTTTTTTAGATGTAAATGGAGAAGAAGTAAAATTTCTTGTTGAAAAAGAGGTTTATGATAAGTTTCTTGGTAAAAGGAGTATGAACATCAACATCAAGAGGGGGTCTCTTGGTGTAAGATATGGTGTTAACTTAATAGAGGGATAAGAGTTTAAGGAGAAAAAATGTTTGAAAAAGAAGTTTACATTGAAAGAAGAAGAGTTTTAAAAGAAAAACTTATGAAGGGTATTGTTATTATAAATGGAAATGAGGAAGCACCAAGAAGCTATAAAGATGAGTGTTATCCTTTTGTACAAGATTCAACTTTTCGTTATTATTTTGGTATGGATGTGCCAAATCTTATTGGAATAATAGATATTGATAGAGATAAAGAATATATTTTTGGAACTGATTTTACTCTAGATGATATTGTTTGGAGTGGAGAACAAAAACTTTTAAAAACTTTTGCTAGTGAAGTTGGAGTAAATAATTTTATTGAGATGAAAGATTTTGATAACTTTATTAAAAGTTGTAAAGAGAGAAGAGCAAGATTCCATATTTTACCTCAATATAGAGGAGATAATAAATTAAGAGTATGTAAAGCTTTAGGAATAAGCCCTTTTGAATATGATGAGTATATCTCTTATGATTTTGTAAAAGCTATAATTGAGCAAAGAAATACAAAATCTCAAAAGGAGATTGAGCAAATCGAAAATGCTGTAAATATCACTAGAGAGATGCAACTTACTGCAATGAAAACAGTTAAAGCTGGAATGAAAGAGTATGAAGTTGTAGCAGTTCTTGAGTCAGTAGCAAAAAAATACTATGGTGATCTATCTTTCCATACTATCTTTACTAAAAATGGGCATATTTTACATAATCATGGTTATGATAATACAGTAGAAAATGGAAATATTATTGTATTAGATTGTGGAGCAAGAAATAGAGAGGGATATTGTGGGGATATGACAACATCTTTCCCTGTTAGTGGAAAATTTAGTGAAAGACAAAAAGATATTTACTCACTTTTAATAGAGATGTTTGAAAAGGCAGAGTCTATGGTAAAACCAGGAGTTAACTATAAAGATGTTCACTTAGCTGTATCTAAAGTTTTAGCAGAAGGAATGATTAAAAGAGGACTTATGAAGGGAGATGCTGAAAAGGCTGTAAAAGCTGGTGCTCATGCTCTTTTCTTTCCTCATGGACTAGGACATATGTTGGGACTTGATGTACATGATATGGAAAATTTAGGTGAAGATTTAGTTGGGTATGAAAGCTTCCCAAGAGATATGCAATTTGGTTTAAAATCTTTAAGACTTGCCAGAGAGTTAAAAGAGGGATATGTTTTCACTATTGAACCAGGCATCTACTTTATTCCTGAACTAGCTAAAAGATGGAAAGCAGAAGAAAAATTCCAAGAGTTTTTAAACTATGATAAGATTGAAGAGTATGCTGACTTTGGTGGAATGAGATATGAGGGAGACTTTGTTATCACTAAAGATGGGGCTAGAAGATTAGGAGAGAAAATGCCTAAATACTTTAATGAGATTGAAGAGGCAATGAAAAAATAAAAATTATATTTTCTTTTAAGATAACCTTGTAAGTTTTTTTACAGGGTTATTTTTTTATATAAATTATAATTTCCAAAAGTAGAGGAGTACAAACGACTACTACTTTTGAGACGCAGAAACGAAGTTTCTGTGATCCTTAAATTTACGTTTACATAACTTATAATTTTTAAGATAACTTAACTTGACTAATAATCGCTAAATACAAAGGTACTTTGTCAAAACCTAGTGATAAGCTAGATAAATAAACTTAGTTAGGTTTCTTATACAAAAAGACTGCTAAAATTGATAAATTATCAACTTATAGCAGTCTCTATATTTTAAACTATTTTATTTAATAATAACTATTAAATTTTACTTACATCGAATACTTCAAGTTTATCTTCTTCAACATGTCTATCTTGCATTCTTAAAATTGCACTGATAGTATCTAAAGCTGTTAAAACTTCAACTCCATATTCAATAGCAGTTCTTCTCATTTTGAATCCATCTCTTTGAGCGTCATTTGCTTTTGTAGGTGTATTGATTAGTAGATCAACTTCTCTATTTTTCAATACATCAGAGATATTAGGTGATGCTTCTCCCATTCTGTTTACTATTTTAGCTTCAACACCATTGTCAGCTAGGAATTTTTGAGTTCCTTTAGTTGCATAAAGGATAGATCCATGTTCAACAAGGCTCTTAGCTATTGGTAAGAATTCCTCTTTATCTTTATCTCTAATAGTAACAAGTATCTTTCTGTCTTTGATTAGGTGAACTCTCTTAGCTCCTAAAAGTCCTTTATAGATAGCTTCATCTACGTTATTTCCAACTCCAAGAACTTCCCCTGTAGATCTCATTTCAGGTCCTAATGATACTTCAACACTTGAAAGTTTTTCAGTAGAGAATACTGGTACTTTTACAGCAACTACATTTGGTTTTTTATAGATTCCTGTTCCATAAGGCATATCTTTTAATTTTTCTCCAAGTGCCACTCTTGTAGCTATTTCAATAGCAGGTACTCCTGAAACTTTTGAAATGTATGGAACTGTTCTTGAAGATCTTGGGTTAACTTCAATTACATATAATTTATGCTCATAAGCTATAAATTGAATGTTCATCATACCTTTAACTTCAAGAGCTTTAGCTATTTTCTTAGTGATTTCAAGAAGTTCTTCCTCTGTTCCTTCATATAGATTTTGTTGTGGATAGATAGTGATTGAGTCTCCTGAGTGAACTCCTGCTCTTTCTAAGTGTTCCATAACTCCAGGAATTAATACATCTTCTCCATCACAGATAGCATCTACTTCAAGTTCAATACCGTTTAGATATTTATCTATTAATACTGGATTTGAAGGGTCTCTATCAAATGATGCTTCTAGGTATTTAACTAAGTTGTATTCATCATGACAAATTTCCATTCCTTGTCCTCCAAGTACATATGAAGGTCTTACAAGTACTGGATATTTAATTTCATTTGCTATTGAGATTCCGTGGTTTACATCCCATACTGCTCTTCCTTTTGGTCTAGCAATATCAAGTTCTTCCATCATCTCTTCAAATCTTTCTCTATCTTCTGCTTCGTCAATTTTGTCTGCACTTGTTCCAATTACTTTTATTCCTCTATCGCTTAGGTCATTTGCTAATTTAATAGCTGTTTGTCCTCCAAATTGAAGAATAACTCCTTCTGGTTTTTCTTTTTCAAGAATATTCATAATATCTTCTGTTACAAGTGGTTCAAAGTATAGTTTATCAGCAGTTGAGAAGTCTGTTGATACAGTTTCTGGGTTGTTATTGATAATTATACTTTCAATTCCAAGTTTTTTAAGTGTTTTAACTGCATGTACTGTACAGTAGTCAAATTCTATTCCTTGTCCAATTCTGATTGGTCCTGAACCTATAACAACTATTTTTCTTCTATCTGATACTGTTGCATCATCATATTGATCATAAGTTGAGTAGTAGTATGAAGATGTAGCTTTAAACTCTCCAGCACAAGTATCAACCATTTTATAAACTGGTGTTATATGATAAGCTTTTCTCTTAGTGTAGATATCATCTTCACTGATTCCCATAAGATCTGCTATTCCTTTATCTGAGAATCCTTTATTTTTTAATTTTCTTAAATAATCTGGATCTAATTCTTTGAATTTTAATCCTTTTAAAATCTCTTCTTGTTTAACTATCCATTCGATTTTTTCCATGAAGAATTTATCTATTCCAGTTAATTTTTGAAGTTTTTCTTTTATATATCCTCTTCTTAACATTTCTGCAACAACGAAGATTCTTTCATCATCTGGTTTAACTACAGCAGCTTTTAATTGTTCCATAGTCATTTTCTTAGCTACTGGGTGTTCTAAACTATATCTTCCAATTTCAAGTGATCTGATTCCTTTTAAGAAAGCTGATTCAAATGTACTTCCGATAGCCATAACTTCTCCAGTTGCCATCATTTTTGTTCCTAGTGTTCTATTTGCTTTTTTGAATTTATCAAATGGCCACTTAGGAATTTTTACAACTATATAGTCAATAGTTGGGTCGAAACAAGCATAAGTTGTTTGAGTAGCTTCGTTTACTATTTCATCAAGAGTATATCCCATAGCAAGTTTTGTAGATACTCTAGCTATTGGGTAACCAGTTGCTTTTGATGCAAGAGCTGATGATCTTGAAACTCTTGGGTTAATTTCTATAATTGCATATTCGAATGATTTTGGATGAAGAGCAAATTGAACGTTACATCCTCCAATAACTCCAACTTCATTTACTATTTTAACTGCTGATGCTCTAAGCATTGCACACTCTTTAGCTGAAAGTGTTTGAGTTGGTGCAACAACTATTGAGTCTCCAGTATGGATTCCAACTGGGTCAACGTTTTCCATATTACATACAACTATTGTATTTCCATTTTTATCTCTGATTACTTCATATTCAATCTCTTTCCATCCATAGATTGATTTTTCAAGAAGTACTTGTCCTACCATTGAAAGAGCAAGTCCTTTTACTAATATATCTTCTAGTTCTTTAGGGTTGTTAGCAATTCCCCCTCCAGTTCCTCCAAGAGTATATGCAGGTCTTACAACGATTGGGTATCCAATCTCTCTTGCAACTTCGAATCCTTCTTCAAGAGTTTCAACTATTTTACTTTGAATAATAGGTTCTCCTAATTTATTCATTGTCTCTCTGAATATTTCTCTGTCTTCTCCCTTTTTAATAGATTCAACAGAAGTTCCAATTACTCTTACTCCATATTTTTCAAGGATACCTTTTTCTGAAAGCTCAACTACCATGTTAAGTCCAGTTTGTCCTCCCATTCCTGCAATAATAGAGTCTGGTCTTTCTTTAGCTATTACTTTTTCAACAAATTCTATAGTGATTGGTTCAATATATATTCTATCAGCAACTGCTTTATCTGTCATAATTGTAGCAGGGTTTGAGTTGATAAGTACAACTTCAATTCCCTCTTTTTTTAGAGTTTCACAAGCTTGAGTTCCTGAATAGTCAAATTCAGCAGCTTGTCCTATTATAATTGGTCCTGAACCTATTACAAGTGTTTTCTTTATAGATTTATCTAACATCTTTTTCTTTCCTCCTAATTATCTAAAAACTTTTAACCTTCAACTTTACAAAATACTACGCTTTTTTCTCTATAGTCTTTAAAAAATCAGCAAATAAGTTATTTGAATCTTCTGGATATGCTTCAGGTAAGAATTGTACTCCCATAGCTGAAAGTTCAACATTTCTAAATCCTTCTACAGTTTTATCATTTAAGTTTACATGAGTAGCTTCAGCATTTCCTAAAGCATCTATTGTATATCCATGATTTTGAGATGTTACATATATTCTGTTTCTTGCTATATCTTTAACTGGGTGGTTAGCTCCTCTATGTCCATTGTTCATTTTAGCTATAGTTCCTCCAAGAGCAAGATTTAATACTTGAGCTCCTAAAGATACTCCAAATACTGGAAGTTTTCCTAATACTTCTTTCACTGTAGCTACAACTTCTGGTACATCTGCTGGATTTCCAGGTCCACTTGATAAGAATAATGCATCTATATTGTGTTTTTTCATTTCTTCAAATGTTGTATTGTATGGGAATACTGAAACTGCAAATCCCATTTTAGAAAGAGAATCTATAGTACTTCTTTTAACTCCTAGATCTAGAACTCCTATTCTAAGTCCATTTCCTCCAACTTCAATTATCTCTTTTCTACTTACTTCAGCAACTGCATTTTCATATGAGAAATTATCAAACTTTTCTTTTAACTCTTTGTGTGTAAGATCATCAGTTGTAATAATAGCTTTCATAGATCCATTGTCTCTTATTATTTTAGCTATCTCTCTTGTATCTACTCCTTTAAATCCTACTACATTATATTGTCTTAAGAATCCGTCTAATGTCATTTCACATCTAAAGTTGTTAGGTAATTTTGCATCTTCTTTAATAACAAATCCTTTTAAATGAATCTTATCTGATTCCATATCATCTAAGTTGATTCCGTAGTTTCCTACCATTGGATATGTCATAACTACTATCTTTCCATAAAGTGATGGATCAGTAAGAGTTTCTTGATACCCTACCATTCCAGTAGTAAAAACTATTTCTCCAGTAGTTTCACCTAAATGTCCAAAGATTTTTCCATCAAAGCTCATGCCATTTTCAAGAATAAGTTTACCTTTCATTTCCCCTCCTAAAAAAAAGATACAACTACAAAAAGTTATATCTTAGAAAATTTAAAATATTTAAAATTATGAATAACAAATCTAAAAGAAAAATCAAAAAGAATAGCAAATAGTTTTAACTTAAATGTGTTATTATACTCTTTATTTGATAGTATAACCTCTGCCATATAATATCCCTCCTGATTTTTACTAAAAAAAATTATATCTTTTTTTCAAACCTTTGTCAAGAAGTTTATTCTGTAAAATAACTAAAGCTATTTTTAATAAAAAACTTTTTTAAAGACAATTTAATTTTTATTTTTACAATATTTACTTTTATTAATATAATATGTATCAGATTTAAACTTTTATTAGATTAAATTTTTTTATTTTTTTCCTCTATTTACAAAAAAAATTAAATAAGATTATATTTTCAAAAGACTGCTTAAATCAAATTAACTTTCAATTTATAGCAGCCTTTTGCTTTTTATCTACTCTACAACATCTAAATTATATAGATTATGCATTGTTGTTGGATCATATTTAAATCCTTTAACTCTCTTATTAATTCCTATATTTTCATTTTTATAAAGTAAAACAATTAAAGGTGATTCCTCTTGTAAAATCATTTGAGCCTTTTTGTAGTGTTCTTTTCTTTCTTCAGCATTAACACTTTCTCTTCCTAATTCAACTTCTCTATCAAACTCTTTATTTGTATAGAATGCTCTATTTCCCGCTCCCCCATGAGAACTACTATGTAATAATGGATATAGTACAATGTCAGCATCAGATGTTCCTGATACCCAACCACCTATATATGCTGTATGCTCTCCTTGGGCAGTTTTTTGAATATAAGCTCCCCACTCAAGAGTTTCTATTTTCATATCTATTCCTATTTCTTTCAAGTTAGCTTGAATAATTTGAGCAAGTTGTAATCTTATAGCACTATCATTACAATATAAAGTAAAATTAGGATCTTTTACTCCTGATTTAGCAATTAACTCCTTAGCTTTTTCAGGGTTATACTCATATCCTTGTGCCTCTTTAGAAAAACCAAAAACATTTGGGTTTACTATTGAAGTTGCAGGTTGTGCCATTCCCATAAATACAGAATCTGCCATTCCTTGTTTATTTAAAGCATAGTTAATAGCTACTCTATAATCTTTATTATCAAAAGGTGGTTTTTTTGTATTTAAAGTTATATACTCTGTTGATGTTGTTGGTTTAGAGATTAACTCTAATTTCTCATTTTTCTTTACTATTTCAGAATCTATTGGAGATACACCTAAAGCAATATCTATCTCCCCTGTTTCAAGAGCTGCTAACCTACTACTTGCTTCAGTTATTGATCTTATAATAAGTTTATCAATTTTTGGTCTACCTTCAAAATACTCATCAAAAGCTACAAGTTCTATCTTCTCTCCATCTCCCCAATCAACAAATTTATATGGTCCTGTTCCTATTGGTTCTATAGAGATCATATCATTTTTAACTTTTGTATCTTTTTCATTTAATATAGCTGTCAACGGATGAGCTAAACTAAATAATAGAGGTGCTGAACTATTTTTTAGGACTAATTTAATAGTTGAATCATCAATAACTTCTACTTTATCAATAACTTCAATCATTATTTTACTTGCTGGTTTTTCCAACATTCTATTGATACTAAATACAACGTCATTTATTGTCATTGTATCTCCATTATGGAATTTTACCCCTTTCTTTATCTTAATTACTAATTCAGTAGGTGAAAGATACTCATAAGACTCAGCTAACTCAGGAACTATATTTCCATTGTCATCTATTTTAAATAGTGTGTTAAAAATTTGCTCTGTTACAAAAAGAGCTGGAATCTCATTATACATATTAGGATCTAGTGTCTTTGGCTTTGACCCTTGTGATACTACTACAGTTTTTTCTTTAGGTAAATTTGCTTTCTCTTCTGTTTTCTCTGAAGAACAACCTAATAAAAGAAATGCTGTAGCTAAAGCAATAGCAATTTTCTTCATAAACATTCCTCCAAATATATAAAAATATAGTATATTAACACTAATATACTACTACTATCATCAAAAAATAAAAAATATATTTAATATATAATAATTATTAAAATTATTTTTTATATTTCTTCTGTAATATTTTCTTTAACCTTTTTACATAATTTAGAGTATATCCTTTCTACAAACCATTTTTCACTTGATTTTTTAGAAATCTCATCTACTTTTATCCACTCTACTCCACTGTTTTCATCAGGTTTAATTTGTAAAGAAAGTTTTTCATCTGCCTCTAATAAAAAAGTAAAGTTTAAATGAAGATGTGAGGATATATATTCTCCCTTTTTCTCATGTCCATTTACTGTTAAAATCTCTATGGAAAAAATATCTGTTGATAAAAATTTAACCTCTTTAACTCCACTTTCCTCTTCTACTTCTTTTAAAACAACATCTTTTAAATTTTTATTTCCATCAGCATGTCCACCTAACCATGCCCAAGAATTATAAATATTATGATATGCCATTAATACCTTGTCTCTCTTATCATTTACAATCCAAGCTGAAACAGTAATATGAGCTATTTTATTTCCCCTTGTAAAAATTTCATCCCCACTTTGTAACCATTGTAAAATAAGTTCTTTATCCCTTTTCTCCTGTTCATTAAAAGGTTTGTACTCTCTTAACTCCTTTTCTAAATTTTCCATCTTTTCCTCCATAAGAATAAATTTACAATAAAAAAGCTGCTGCAAACTCTTAATTTACAACAGCAATTTTTTAATTATAATCTTTTTAAAATTTTAGCAAGTTGATCAGGACAAGAAGTTCCTCTACCTCTACAATCAATTCCTTCAAGTTTTGCTATAGCATCCTCTTTTTTCATTCCAAGAAGAAGATTTTGAAGTCCGTGAGTATTTCCATCACATCCTCCAACAAACTCTATTTCAGTGATGTAACCATCATAATCTACAGTAACTCCAATTTGTTTAGCACAAACTTTTTCTGTTGAATAATAATGCATTTTTCCTCCTCATAAAATTAGATCATAGTGAATACCTTAAAAACATTCAAAGTTATTATACAAAATTTTTCATATTTTGTAAATATTTTATAATAAATATTATAAACTTTTTTATCTCTTTTTTTATATTTTTAAGATGTTTTCAATCTTTTATTTTTCGTTCTTACTTTAACTTTTTATGATATTTTGATATAATATTATATTATAAACTCTATATCCAAAAAGGAGGATAATTATGTTAAAAAAATTTATAATTATATTAGCTGCTTTTTCAATTATAGCTTGCTCTGGAAGAGAAGTAGATATATCTAAAAAGCAAGAAAGAGGAGGTATAGTTTACATTGTCAATGAAGAAAAACCTTTCTCTGGAGTAATTACAGGAAAATATGGAAATGGACAAGTTAAGATAAAAGAAACTTTTAAAGATGGTAAATATAATGGAGAACAATATACTTACTATGATAATGGACAAGTTGAATCAAAAGCAGACTTTGAAAATGGTGTAGCTAAAGGAACTTACTTCCAATATCATAGAAATGGAGAAATTTCATACACTGGACAATTTATGAATGGTAAACGTCAAGGTGAATGGAATAGATATACTGATGATAAGAAACTTATTCTTACTGAATTTTATAACAATGGAACTCTTGAAGATGTAAAACAATATCTTGTGGATACTGATAAAGTTAAACAAAAAATATTAGATTTTTTTAATTAAAATTTTAATTCTTTTATACTAAAAAATTAGTATTATCTTATAAAGCAATAATTATTTTTCAATAATTTTTAAAAAATTAAAAAATTTTTTCAAATTTTACTTGCATTTTTTAATTTTTAGATGTATACTCACAGTAACTAAAAAAGGAATCATAAAATCAAAATTAAAAGAGGAGGGAGAGAATATGTTACTACTTAACATAATATCATTTGTCATATGTGTCATAATAATAAGAGTCATACAAAGCTTGACTAAAATCTCATATGCCTATGATTATGTTAGGGATTAATTTTGCATATTCTTTAAACTATATAAGGGGAATAATAAATATATATTATTGTTTTAAATAAATTTATTATTTTCTTGTATCCTTTGAGATAGAAGCAACCTAACAGGGTTGCTTTTTTTTATACCTATAATTGTCCAAAATTTAGGTATTAAAATTCTTTATTTTAAGTATTTAATTTAGATTGATTTTATAAAATTTTAAAGGGGGAAATATTATGAAAAAACTTACATTAATGCTTTTAGGAGTAACTTGTTTATTAACAGCTTGTGGAGGAAATGAAACTAAAGAAGCAGCACCTAAAAAAGAGGAAGTTGTAAAAATTGGAGCTACAGCACCACTTACTGGTCCAGTAGCAATCTATGGAGTAACTGCAACAAATGGATCAAAATTAGCTATGGAAGAGATTAATAAAAGTGGTGGAGTACTTGGTAAAAAAATTGACTTTGTTGTACTTGATTCTAAAGGGGACTCTACTGAAGCTGTAATGGCATATAATAGACTTGTAGATGAAGGAATTGTTGCATTTATTGGAGATGCTCCATCTAAACCAACTTTAGCAATTGCAGAGGTAGCAGCACAAGATAACATGCCTATGATTACACCAACTGGAACTCAATTTAATATTACAGAAGCTGGTAAAAACGTATTCCGTGCTTGTTTTACTGACCCATATCAAGGAAAAATCTTAGCAACTTTTGCTAAAAATAATTTAAAAGCTGAAAAAGTTGCAATTGTAGTTAATAACTCAAGTGACTATTCAAATGGAGTAAGTGAAGCATTCTTAGAAGAAGCTAAAAATCTTGGACTTGAAGTTGTTGCTAAAGAAGGATACTCAGATGGAGATAAAGATTTCAGAGCTCAGCTTACAAAAATCCTTCCTACTAACCCTGATCTATTAGTAATTCCTGATTACTATGAGCAAGTTGCATTAATTACTACTCAAGCTAGAGAGATTGGACTTAAATCTACATTCATCGGACCAGATGGTTGGGATGGAGTTGCAAAAACTCTTGACTCTAGTGCTTATGAAGCTATTGAAAATTCATATTTCACTAACCACTATTCACTAGATGATCAATCTGAAAAAGTTCAAAACTTCGTAAAAGCTTATAGAGAAACATATAAAGAAGATCCATCTTCATTTGCTGCTCTATCTTATGATGCTGCATATATGATGAAAGCTGCTATTGAAAAAGCTGGAACTACTGAAAAACAAGCTGTTGTAGATGCTTTAAAAGGACTTGAATACGATGGTGTTACTGGACATCTAACATTTGATGAAAAGAATAACCCTGTTAAAGCAGTTACTGTATTAAAAATTGTTAACGGAAAATATACTTTTGACTCAACTGTTGAAACAAAATAAGTTTTTAAAAATTAAAAGATGATTAAGAATTCTAACCAGTACCAAAAATCTTCAGTACTGGTTAGAAATTCATCTATATATAAAAAAGGAGAGGAAAGAAAAAATGGAATTTTTACTTCAGATTATAAATGGATTACAGATTGGGAGCATCTATGCCCTTATTTCTCTTGGGTACACCATGGTATACGGGATAGCACAACTTATCAACTTTGCACACGGGGATATTATTATGGTAGGTGCATATGTTTCTTTATTTAGTATCCCAATGTTTACTAAAATAGGTTTGCCCGTATGGCTTACAATGGTCCCTGCTATTATTGTCTGCATTCTCTTAGGAATGCTAACTGAAAGAGTCGCTTATAGACCTCTTAGAAACTCTCCAAGAATCTCTAACCTAATCACAGCCATAGGAGTAAGCTTATTATTAGAAAATAGTTTTATGAAAATTTTCACACCTAATACTAGACCATTTCCTAAAGTGTTTACTCATCCACCTATTTTAATAGGAGATCTTCACTTAAACTTTGGAACTGTTGTAACTATTTTAGTTACATTGATACTATCTATTGCTCTTCAATATTTTATGAAAAAGACTAAATATGGAAAAGCAATGCTTGCAACAAGTGAAGATTATGGGGCTGCTAAATTAGTAGGAATTAATGTTGATCACACTATCCAATTAACATTTGCTATCGGTAGTGGACTTGCAGCAGTTGCAGCTGTTTTATATGTAGCTGCTTATCCTCAAGTTCAACCATTAATGGGATCTATGCCTGGTATCAAAGCATTTATTGCAGCAGTTTTAGGAGGTATCGGAATTCTTCCTGGAGCTGTTCTTGGAGGATTTATTCTTGGAATTGTAGAAAGCTTAACAAGAGCATACATCTCATCTCAATTAGCTGATGCAATTGTATTTTCAATATTAATTATCGTACTATTAGTTAAACCTACTGGAATTTTAGGTAAAAATATGAGAGAAAAGGTATAAGGTGATTGGGAAATGTCAAAAACAAAGATGCTTAGTTATATTGCAACATTTGTATTACTTACTGTTGTTTATATTATTTTAATGAGTTTAATCAATACTGGTGTTATTTCAAGATACCAAACAAATATATTAACATTAATCTGTATTAATATTATTCTTGCTGTTAGTTTAAATGTTACTGTTGGTTGTTTAGGACAAATTACAATTGGACATGCTGGATTTATGTCAGTTGGTGCTTATGCTGCTGCTCTATTTACTAAAAGTGGAATTGTAGAGGGGTTACCTGGATATTTCTTAGCCCTAATTATTGGTGGAGCTGTTGCAGGGGTAGTTGGAATTATAATTGGAATTCCGGCTCTTAGATTAAACGGTGACTATCTTGCAATTATTACTCTTGCTTTTGGAGAAATTATCAGAGTTTTAATTGAATACTTTGACTTTACTGGGGGAGCTCAAGGATTACGTGGCATCCCTCGTTACAATAAAATCGAGATTATCTTTATTATCATGGTTGTATGTGTAATGATGATGTTCTCTCTTATGACAAGTAGACATGGAAGGGCTGTTCTATCAATTAGAGATGATGAAATTGCCAGTGGTGCATCAGGAGTTAATACAACTTATTATAAAACATTTGCATTTACTGTATCAGCAGTTTTTGCAGGAATTGCAGGAGCTGTATATGCTCATCACTTGGGAATCTTAGGAGCTAAACAATTTGACTTTAACTATTCAATCAACATCTTAACAATGGTAGTTTTAGGAGGAATGGGAAGTTTCACAGGTTCTATTCTATCAGCTATCGTTTTAACAATTGTACCTGAAATGCTACGTGAATTTTCAGATTACCGTATGATTGTTTACTCTTTACTACTTATCTTAACTATGATCTTCCGTCCAACAGGACTTTTAGGACGTAAAGAGTTTCAAATTACAAAAGTTATTGAAAGATTTATGAAAAAAGGAGGAAATGTCAATGAATAACCTTGTATTAGATGCTAAAGATATTTCTATTACCTTTGGTGCATTAAAGGCTGTAACTGATTTTAACTTACAATTGAGAGAAAATGAGCTTGTAGGACTTATCGGTCCCAACGGTGCTGGTAAAACTACTGTTTTCAATATTTTAACTGGGGTATATTCTCCAACATCTGGGACATATACTTTTAATGGTGAAGTAATTAATAAGATGCCTACATATAAATTAGTAAAAAAAGGACTTGCTAGAACTTTCCAAAATATCAGACTTTTTAAATATATGAGTGTTTTAGATAATGTTCTTGTAGCTAATAACTTTAATATGAAATATGGAATTTTAAGTGGTACATTCCGTTTCCATAACTATTGGAGAGAGGAGAAAGAGGTTAAAGCTAAAGCCCTAGAGCTTTTAAAAATCTTTGATTTAGATAAATATGCTGATATGCCTGCTGGAAACCTACCTTATGGACAACAAAGAAAGCTTGAAATTGCTAGAGCTATGGCAACAAATCCAAAAGTTTTACTACTTGATGAACCTGCAGCAGGAATGAACCCTACTGAAACTGAAGAATTAATGAAAACTATCAAACTTATTAGAGATAAATTTAATATTGCTATACTTTTAATTGAACATGATATGAAACTTGTTCTAGGAATTTGTGAAAGGCTTATTGTATTAGATCATGGAAATGTTATTGCATCAGGAGATCCACATGAAGTTGTTAATAATCCAACTGTTATTACAGCTTATCTAGGTGCTGATGATGAAGGAGATGAAGAGTAACAATGGAAAATCAAAATATGTTAGAAATCAAAGATTTACACGTTTATTATGATAATATTCATGCTTTAAAAGGAATCTCATTAAATGTTAAACAAGGTGAGATTGTATCACTTATTGGAGCTAACGGAGCTGGTAAAACTACTACTCTACAAACTATCTCTGGACTTATCAACTCTAGAGAGGGACAAATTTTCTTTGAAGGAAAGGATATTACAAAGGAAAAATCACATAAGATTTGTGAAATTGGAATTGCTCAAGTTCCTGAGGGAAGAAGAGTTTTTGCTAAACTTCCTGTAAAAGACAACTTAAAATTAGGTGCTTTTACTGTAAAGGATACTCCTGAAAATCTTGAAAAAGATAGAGCTAATTTCTATAAAAATTTCCCAAGAATGTCTGAACGTAAAAATCAATTAGCTGGTACCCTTTCTGGTGGTGAACAACAAATGCTTGCTATGGGTAGAGCTATTATGAGTAGACCTAAACTTTTAATTCTTGATGAGCCATCAATGGGACTTTCTCCTCTATTTGTAAAAGAAATCTTCTCAGTTATTAAAAAGCTTAAAGAGATGGGAACTACTATTCTTTTAGTTGAACAAAATGCTAAAATGGCTCTTGCTATCTCTGATAGAGCCTATGTAATTGAAACTGGAAGAATTACTCTTGAGGGAGATGCAAAAGAGTTAATGAACAATCCACAAATTAAAAAAGCTTACTTAGGAGCTTAATTAAAAAAGGGAGTATTGAAAAATATTCCCTTTTTAGTTATCTATCTACCTTAAAATTTAGGTATTTTCTGTATATTGCTTATCTCTTTTCCTAAACATCTTCTTAAAAAATTAGGAACAAATACAGAATAATATAGTAGTTGAGCTTCTATATTTCCCTTTTCAACTTTCTTTAATTCTCTATATAGCTCTTTATACCTATTATGAACTCTCTTCCAATCTCCACCACCATTATATCTTTTATATATAACAACTGAGTAGAAACTTAGAATAAGTTTAGCTAAAGTTTCCTTTCCAATTTTAGAATCAAGATTTTGATACTCTTTAAAAAATTTCTCACATATTTTCTCAAGAGAGATTATGCTTTTTTCAGAAACTTTATTCATTATACTTCCTGTTCTCTGTCTATAAAAATAAAAAGCTCTATCTATATATTTTACTCTTTTGGCTTTAAGATAAACTATTGGAGTAAATTCACTATCCTCATGTACAATCTCTTCATTAAACCAAATATTATTATCAATTAAAAACTTTCTTCTATATATATCATCTACAACCTCTTCTCTAAAACATTTAGGTTGTTGAAAAAGCTTTCCAAAAAATTCTATCCCTGTTACTACTCCAGAATTTTTTACTAAATCAGATCTAAAAAGTGGGGCTCCTGTTTTTTCTGGTGTATAATATCTCATATTCCCAACCATAACATCAAGATCTTCCATCTCTCCTTCAAAGAAAAACTTTTTATACTCTTGAACATCTATAAAATCATCACTATCAATAAAAGAGATATACTCTCCCTTTGCAACTCTCATTCCTGCATTTCTAGCTGAAGATAATCCACCATTTTCTTTATCTACAATAACTGTTCTCTCTGGATAACTTTGTTTAAACTCCTCCATTATCTCTCTACTTCTATCTTTAGAACCGTCATTTACAAGGATTACTTCATAATCTATCCCATCAATTTTATATAAACTATCTAAACACTCTCTTAAATATTGCTCAACATTATATATTGGAACAATTATACTCAATTGCATCTTATCACCTTACAATTCTAGAATCTTTTCTCTATATATATTAATAATAATTTTTTCATCAAATTCCTTTAAAACTTTCTCTCTTCCAGCTATTCCCATAGCTTTTCTCTCTTCAGCTGAAAGATTGATAAATTTTCTCATTCCTTGAGCTAGATCTTCACTATCTGCAACTTTAACCAGATATCCTGTAACATTGTTTTCAACTATCTCTTTACAACCAGTTACATTTGTAGCAATTATAGGCTTTTCCATAGCTGCCCCTTCCATCAATACTTTAGAGATTCCCTCTCTATATGATGGTAAAACTATACAATCTGCCTCTTTTATAACTAATTCTGGTTTATTAACTGTACCTAAATAGTTAATAACTCCTTCAACAACTAATTTATCCATATGCTCTTTAGTTACCCCTGATACAGCCTCTCCACCTAAAGCTCCTAAAAATTGAAACTCAACTTTCTCTCCATACTCTTTCTTTAAAATTCTAGCTGCCTCTTCATACTCTCTAAATCCCTTATCAAAAAAGGCTCTAGCAACCATTAAGAAAACTATTCTTTCATCTTTTCTCTTCATAAGCATAGGTTTAAATCTTTCACAATCTGTTCCCTCCCCAGGTAAAATAAATATCTTTTTACTATCTCCTATACCTGAATTAATTAGAGTTTCCTTATCGTCACTATTTAAAACCCATATCTCTTTTGAAAATTTAAGAGAAAATTTATATAAACCTACTGCTATTTTTGCTATAACTCCACCTTTTACAAAAGAATATCCAAGTCCAGTAAGAATTGCCACTGATTTTTTCCCAGCCATTTTAGCTGCTAAAGTTCCATAGATATTTGGTTTAATTGTATAGTGAAAAATTATATCTGGGTTCTCTCTCTTGTATAATTTATATAGTTCTAAAGTTAATTTCAGATCTTCTATAGGATTTATACCTCTTTTATTAAGGTTAATAGAGATTGATTTTACTCCTGGTATAGCTTTTTCCATATCTATTCTTCCATCATCAGGAGCAACTACTACCACCTCATGTCCATCTGCTACTAATGCTCTAATAACTCCAGCTCTAAAAATATATATATCCCACATATAATTTGCTACAAATAATATCTTCATATTTTCACCTTTTTAATATTAATATAGTAATGATAACTCTTTCCCATGCCCTTGTTCTTTATACTTACCAGCCTCTTCTACTATTTTCATTCTTTCTTCTACACTATTATGTTTTAAAAGTACAGTTTCATATAAATAAACTTTTTTATTTCCCTCAAAATTTAATTGATTATCTAATCTAAAAGTTGATATTAATATTGCCAAAATAAATACTACTAATTTTACTACTGGAGCACTTTTAATATCAAAAAACATAGGAATAATAAACCAGTATGAATATACAAAAAGAATCCCTATTCTTAAAGTAATTACTGAAAGTTCAGCTCCATATAAAAATATAAATACTGATAGAAATAAGCTGTTAGCAAAAATAATTCCATATCTTTTTTCTGTTAATCTCTTTCCAATTAAAAATACTATTAAAAATAATATAACTCTTTCTAAATAAAATAGAGAGAACCCTAGTGGAAAATCCTTGGGAATAATTGAGATATATCCAGCTATCTTATCTTCAATGCCTCCAGGTATTTTATCTTTTATCATCCCTACCCCATTTATTATCAATCTAATATTTGAAAGATAATAAATATTTCCTATAATGAAAACAACAAATATAAATACTCTATTCCATTTTATTTTTAATAAAAAATACATTGGAAGATATAATAATGATGATGTATGAAATAAAAATCCCAAAATATTCAATGCTACAAATGGTAAAATTTTTCTGTTTTCTATATAATCAACAGAAAGTATAAACAGAAGAATACTTTTTATATTTCTTATCATATCTATTTCAAGTGCAATTCCATACACTCCAAAAAATATAAATAATGATAAAATTGGATAATTTGAATATCTCTTAAAAATAAAATATATTAAAGTAAAATCTATAATTGTATTTATAAGACTGAAATTTATATAATTCGAGGTAAATAATTTAACCACTCCGCAATAAAACTGATATCCTTTTTCAAATCCTCCTTCTACAAAACCACCTTTTATAAGCTCTAATATATTTTTACTTTGTTCAAAATTAGGCTTATAATTATACCAATCATATCCTATATAAGCTCTTGTTCCGAAAAAAACAACTAAAATTCCTATTAAAAAAATATAAATATTTCTTTTAAATTCTCTATTTTCACTAAAAATATCTATTAAACTTCCTACCCCAAGAATTATTAATATTATGAAATATAGATTCATTTATCATTCCCTCTCTAACGTTTTTTTATATAGTTCCAAATACTCCTTTGCACTATTCTCTATAGTAAACTTTTTACTTCTCTCTAAACATTTATCTGCTACTTCTTTATAAAGTTTTTCATCCTTTAATTTTAGAATAAGCTTTGCTAACTCCTTAGGATTATCATTAGAGCATAAAAAACCTGCTCCTCTAACTACTTCAGCAAGTCCGGGAACATCACTTGCTATTACAGGTTTATGTGACGCCATTCCCTCAACAGCAGTAATTCCAAACCCTTCAAAAAAAGAGTATTGAATCACAATATCAGCTGTTTTTAAAAGTTGAGGAATATCTTTTCTAAGCCCTAAAAATCTAACTCTATCCTCTACTCCCACTTCTCTAGCAAACTCTTGAACATCTCTTTCTAAAACTCCGTCTCCTACAAATACTACTTTGTACTCTTCAGAAAGAGATTTTAAAGCTGATACAACTCCTTTTTGATTTTTAGCAGCTTGAAATCTTGATACCATCATAAGAACAGTATCACTATTTTCAACTCCTATCTCATCTCTTGAAATAGGATAGACATTTTCAAAATGGCTTAAATCTACTCCATTTGCTATTACACAATAGTTTTTTTCATCTCCACCTATCCACTCTTTCAAACTTTTTTCAGTAGCCTCAGATATGCTTACAATCTTATCAAATCCTCTAAAAACAAATCTGTCTATCAGCTTAAAAACTATGCTATTTCTTCTTCTGTTTGATGTACTATGTTCAGTTGTAATATATTTTCTCTTTCTATTAAAATCCAATATTTTAGCAAATCTTGTCCAATATTGAGCATGCACAAGATGAACATGAACTATATCATAGTTTTCTTTTCTTATCTTCTCAGCTATTGCAAAAATATTTAAAGGAGACACCTTAGAATTATATTTAGAAACACTTACTTTTATTCCTCTTTTTATCAAATCTTTTTCAAATACAGAGTTAATATCACTTAATATCATTAATTCTACATCATACCCTAACTTTTTTTGTAATGGAATAAGTTCACTTAGTAGTTTCTCTGCTCCCCCTAATTCTAATGAAGTTATAATATGGAGTATTTTCATCTTTTCCCCACCACCATTTTAAAATATTTACTTTGAAGTAATCTTATAAAAAATTTCACCTTATTTTTTAAAGGTATATTATATTTTAACATCTCACTATAATAACTCTCAAAACCTCTAGGATTATTTTTTATTAACTTTAAAAAGTTATTTGTGTAACCATCTTCAAGATATTCAAAATAATATATTCCTTTATCTATATATCTCATCTTATATTTTTCACCTATTTTTATCCAAATAGATGCTTCAGGAACAAATTTTTCTCCTTCATAAACTTTAAATGGATTTTCTCTTAAATACTTTGTTCTAAATACTTCTGCTTTATCTCCATCTATTCCCAGTTTATATACAATTTCAATAGGTGTTGAATCTATGCTATATTGAGGATAAGGCTTTCCTGTTATCTCTCCAGTAGCAATATTTATCTTTCTAAATATCATTCCACCCATATTTTTAGGTAATTTTTCTCCTTCTAAAACAATAGTTTCAACTGCATCTTCTGTAATATAATCATCACTATCTACTATAAAGAAAAACTCTCCCTCTGCAAACTCTACTCCTCTATTAATAGCCCTCATCTTTCCAGCATTTTCTTGATAAACATATATAATATTTAAAATATTCTCTTTTTTCCAACTTTCTATAAGTTCTCTTGTATTATCAACAGATCCATCATCTACTACTACCCATTGAAAATTTTTATTGCTCTGTTTCTTTAAACTTTCATACAATCTAGAAAGTGTATCTCCTCTATTATATGCAGGAGTAAAAATAGTTACTTCCATTATTATCTTCCTTTACCAAATACAACTGTTTTAAATGTTAATATCATAATAACTAAATCTAAGTATAGACTATGTTGTTTTATATAATATAGATCATACTCTAATTTTCTTCTTGCATCTTCAACACTAGCTCCATATGGATACATTACTTGAGCCCAACCTGTAAGCCCTGGTTTTACCATATGTCTTAAATTATAATATGGTATCTGCTTTTCTAGTTCCTTAATAAATACCATTCTTTCTGGTCTTGGTCCAATAAAACTCATTTCCCCTTTAATTACATTTATAAGTTGAGGAAGTTCATCTATTCTTGTTTTTCTCATTATATTTCCAAATTTAGTAACTCTTGGGTCATTTTTTTGAGCCCATTTTGCTCCATCTTTTTCAGCATCATTTCTCATACTTCTAAATTTATGAACTTTAAACTCTTTTCCATTTTCCCCTACTCTATCTTGACTATAGATAATAGGTCCTGGACTTTCTAATTTTACAATAATTGCAGCTATTCCCATAATTGGCAGAGTTAAAATTCCTATGATAAATGCCATAGTCATATCAAATATTCTTTTTATATTTGTTTGTATGTGGCTATGAAGAATTTTAAATCCATAAGCTTGAAGTAACCACTCTTCATCTATAAACTCGACATCAATTTTAGCTTCATTTTCAAGCATATAATCTGAATAGCTTTTTACTTCTAATCCTGAAAGCTTTAGATTTAAGATCTCTCTTATCTCCTCTTTTGTTAATTTTAACTTTGTTATTACTAAAATTCTTATATTATTTTCTTTTATAAAATCAGTTAAGCTTCCTTTTCTATCTGCCTCATCTACATACTTATATTCTGGGAAATTAACTAAACTTTCAACAATTCTATTTTTCATCTCTCCAGTTCCATAGGTAGTTAGATTTTTAATTTTAAAGGTAACTATACTTATAATTGTACTTATAAATACTTGTGATGCAGTAAAGATAAGAAAGAAAGGAATAAGTCCAAAATCCCAAGCATCTATAAACCAGATAAAAAATGCTATAAAATTCAATAGGAAAATTATTACATATCCTTTATTACTACTCTTATATCTAATAAACTCCATATTATCTGTGATATAAAGTCCTAAAATAACAAAACCAAACACTCCTAAAGAGTAAATAGGAAGTCCTACTTCATAAATAAAAAGATATCTACATATATAAAATGTTACCCCTAGCAATGCTATATATACTAACTTTAATACTGTACTCTTTTCTTGTTCCATTCTCTTCTCCCTCTCCTATCTCTCTTGAAAAAGCTCTATTCTCTTTCCAGATAAGATACTATTATCTTCAAAACCATTTTTATCATAATATAATCTTGCTTTGAATAACTCATTTCCACTATCTTTTCCTATTTCAGAAAAAACTCCACTAGGATATACTTTATCACTGAAACCATATACATAAAGAATATTATTTTTCTTAGGTAGATATTGGTTATTTCTAAATAAGATACCATTTTTCCAGTTTTCATCTAGTTTAACTCTATTATTATCTTGAATATTAACTATCTTTCCAAGCATATCAAATTCAAATATCAAATCATCATCATATGCTTCCCAATTTCCATTTTCATTTCTATCTAATAAAGATTTTTTAATAACTGGTGAAACTATAAGAATATATCTGATATTTCCATTTGAGTCAAAAATAAATGGTAATGATTCTTCACGAGTATTAAATGAAACTAGGTTCATTCCATTTTCAATACTTCCATCTACTCTCTTTTCTATAACTATTGCAGGTAGAGCATCATTAATTATTCCTGTTTCAATCTCCACACTTTTTTTCTTTTGTATCTCCCCATCATTTAATTTGATAGTAACATTGTTTTTAGTTTTAGGATATAATCCTATAATCTCTATCTCTCCATTCTCTTTTATCTTTGTTTTATAAGTGTAATTTTGACTGTTCTCTCTTCCCTCAATAGTTACACTTACATCTTTTCCAACAAATTCATTTTCCACTTTTACTATTGCTGAAAGAGGTGTTCTTCCATATGGATTCAATTTTATAAAAGGTGAATCAAAGGTATAGTGATTACTTCTATATTTTTTTTCAAGTTCAACAGAGTTATTTTTATCTAAAAGATAAAACTCTCCATAAGATGCCATCTTTTTATACTCTATTCCATCCATATTTTTTCCAATAATTGTTTTTAGTTCTGGAGATACTCCACCTATACTTTCAAGTTTTTTACTTAATAGTAACAACTTTTTCATATCTTCAAATATCAGTTTATCATTGAAGAAATTTTCTTCACTCTCTTTTAACTTTGCAATATCCTCTTTTTTAAACTCTAAAAGAGATATTAACTCTGCATCTCCTGTAAGTATTCCATTTAATTTTTCAAGTTGCTCTCCAGTTAAATTCTTTACAACTTCATCTATTTCATTATTTGGTATTAATTTTACTATTCTATCTCTTATTTTTAGAGTTTCAGGAATATTCTCTTCATTTTGTGCTATTTTATTATAGTCAAAATTTGGATAGTTTGCCTTTAAAAAATCTTTCATCTCTACTGAAAGAACTTCAATCTCTTGAAACCCTTTACTTATGTTTAATATTTCCATAGCTTTCGGATAATCTATATCCCTTGAATAATATATATCTGTATTATATTCTTTATCTCTATTATTTAAAGCTTCTAATACATCTGGTGTTTTTAGTATCTCTTTTAAAATTTCTAACTTCTCTAAAGAAAGTTTATCTAATAACTTTATAAACTCCTTATTATTTAATTGTTTTTCAAACTCTTTTTTTAATTTTTTACTTTGATTTTCCTTATATGTTATAGAAAAGGTAGGACTATTCTCCATTCTATTCATTATTTTTCCCTTTGAAAGATATAAAACTACTCCTACTCCTATTATAAGAAGTGAAGCTATAAGTGTTATTTTTTCCTTCCTATTTATTTGCATGATTATCTCCTTTTTCTTTCCTTTTCATTGAAACCCTATCTTAATATTATAATAATAATTATAAAGAAAATCTAGTTATATTTTTCTATAATAAAAAATATAATTATTTTAGCCCTATTTTAACATATTTTTTTCCATTTTTTAACATTGATTTTTTTAGTTTCTATACTTTTTTTGTTGACTAACAAAAATAAAAACGACTAGAAATAATTCCAGCCGTTTCATTTTAATTAATAATTTTTCTTTCCTACATTTTCAGCTATTTTTACAATAAGATCTCTAGCTTTTTCCATTGATTGAATACAGATATATTCAAATCTTCCATGGAAGTTGTGTCCTCCTGTAAATAGGTTTGGACATGGAAGTCCTCTGTAAGAAAGTCTAGCCCCATCTGTTCCCCCTCTAATAGGTCTAATATTTGGTGCTATTTCTAACTCTTCCATTGATTTTTTAGCTAGATCTATTATATACATAACAGGCTCTATCTTTTCTCTCATATTGTAGTAACTATCTTTTACTTCAATCTCTATCTTAGCATCTTTATATTTTTTAGCTAGATATTGAACTGCATCTTTAATAATAATTTTCTTTTCATTGAATTTTCTCATTGAGTGATCTCTGATGATATATTCCATCTTAGTATTTTCAACTGTTCCTGTTAACTCATCAAGTAGGAAGAATCCTTCATAATTTTCAGTATGTTCAGGTCTTTGATCACATGGTAACATAGCATTTAATTCCATTGCAATCATAATAGAGTTGATCATACTATTTTTAGCAGATCCTGGGTGAATATCTCTACCTTCTATTTTTACTGTTGCAGAAGCTGCGTTGAAGTTTTCATATTCTAATTCTCCAAGCTCTCCTCCATCTACTGTATAAGCAAATTTACAATCAAACTTCTTAACATCGAATAAATCTGCTCCTCTTCCTATCTCTTCATCAGGAGTAAATCCAACTTTAATAACTCCATGTTTAATCTCTGGATGTTCTTTTAGATATTTAATAGCTTCTATTATTTCAACTATTCCTGCTTTGTCGTCAGCTCCTAAAAGTGAACTTCCATCAGTTACTATAAGATCTTGTCCAACATAATTTTTCATATGAGCAAAATCTTTAGGTGAAAGAACTACATTTTCTTCACTATTTAATACTATATCTTCCCCATTATAATTTTCTACGATTCTTGGTTTTACACCTCTTCCATTGTATGAAGGAGCTGTATCCATGTGAGCTATAAATCCTATTGCAGGAATATCCTCATCACAGTTTGCTGGTAATGTTGCCATAATATAACAGTTTTCATCTAAAGTTATATCTTCCATTCCTAATGCTTTTAGATCTTCAACTATAACTTTTGCAAGATCCCATTGTATTTCACTACTTGGACAAGCATTGCTTTCTGGATTAGAGTCTGTATCAATTTGTACATACTTTAAAAATCTTTCAACTAAACTATTCATCACTAACATCTCCCTATCTATATTTTTAGCTACTTATATTCTAATATGAAATCAGATTTATTTCAATCAGTTATTTTAGTTTTCTTCAACAACTGCTTCTAATTTCTCCATCTCTTCTTGCTCTTTTTGTAGATGTTTTAATGTTTTCATCTCTCTCTTTATTAAAATAAATGTAATCACTGTTGATATAAAGTCTGATGTAGGTGCTGCAAACCAAATACCTGTCAAACCAAATAATCTAGACATAACTATAATACATGGAATCAATATAATTATCTGTCTTGATAAACTTATAAACAAACTTAATTTTGGCTTTCCTACTGCTTGGAAATATACTGATGAGATTATTTGGAATCCTATGATTGGGAACATTATTGTATTTATTCTCAATCCAAATGAAGCTATATCTAACAATGCTTTTTCTCTTGTAAAGATAAATATAAAGTATTTTGATAAAAGTTGTATTACAAGGAAGTTAAATATACATATTACACTAGCTCCTAATATTGCCTTACGCAGTGCTTCTCTTACTCTTGCATAAAGTTTAGCCCCATAGTTATATCCTAAAATTGGTTGTAACCCTTGGTTAATTCCAAAGATAGGCATAGCCAAAAATATTACTATAGCCTGAATTATTGCCATTGCTCCTATTGAATTATCTCCACCATAGATTTTTAATGTATGGTTAAAGGTGTAGTTTACAAGACTTGAACCTAATTGAAGTGCAAAAGGTGCTGATCCCAATGCCATTATATTTTTTATTCTCTCCCATTTCAATGGTAGATCTTTCATATATAGTTTTAAACCACTAAATTTAGATCTAAAATAATAAATTGTCCATGCTGCTGAAATATATTGAGATATTATTGTTGCCCATGCTGCCCCTGAAACTCCCATATCCATACCAAATATAAAGATAGGATCAAGAACTATATTTATTATTGCTCCAATTAATAGAGTTACCATTGACATTTTAGGGTTTCCATCTGAACGAATACCTGCATTAGCTACATACCCCACTATTGTTGCTGGAAATCCAATTGCAACTATTCTCAAATACTCAATAGTATATTTAGAAGTATTCTCACTTCCACCTAATTTGTCAACTAATCCTTCCATAAAAATTATAACTAAGATTCCAATTATCGTTGAAATAATAGTTCCAAAACAAATTGCATTTCCTAAATAATGTTCTGCTTCATCTTTCTGTTTCTTCCCTAAATTTAAAGATATATTAGTTGCTCCCCCTAGCCCTATTAAAACTGCAAATGCAAATACAAAAATAGTAACTGGGAATGTTAACCCTACACCTGCTATTGCAAAATGTCCTACATCTTTTATATTTCCTATATATATTCTATCTACAATACTATAAAGAGCATTAACAAGCATCCCTATTATTGCTGGTAACGAAAACTGAATTAGCAGTTTTGTAATCTTTTCACTTCCCATAAATTGATGTTTATTTTTCATTTACCCTCCCATTATTCCCAATTCTCTATAAGTTTTGACATTATTTTTATAAACATTTTTCTCTCTTCTTCATCAAGTATTTTTTCTACTCTACTTTGAAAAATATCTGAGACTTCAAAAATAATATTTAAAATCTCTTTTGCTTTATCTTCTAATTCTAAATATGTTACCCTTCTATCTTCTTCACATATTTTTTTTCTAAGATATCCTTTCTTCTCTAACTTATTTACTAAAATAGTAACAGTTGACTTATCCTTAGATATCTTCTCTGTAACTTCTTTCATTGAAAGAACTTTAAAAACATGAAGTATTATAATTATTCTTACATGAGAAAAGCCTAACTCTGTTATTCCTCTTTTCCTTAGTTGTTCATCCATAAAACACCTATTCCTATGGAACAACCTTGCAATACTACTATAAAGTGTATTCTCTAATTTCCTCTCTTCCATTATTATCACCCACAAAAAATGTTAACATATAATTAGTTTTATGTCAAACTATTTTTTGCTACTTATACAAATAACTTTAAACTATAATTTCCAAAAGTAGAGGAGCACAAACGACTACTACTTTTGGAAATTACGTCAACTTGATGTTAGGGATAATCTACTTTTTTAATTAGAGTTATTCCTAATATCAGCTAAATGTAATTTGGAAAAGAATATTAGAGAGAGTTACGAAATCTGACGCTAAAAATTCCGACGTGTTTGAAGACTAAGTCAAGTTTCGGAATTTTAGTCAGATGAGTGTTACTCTCTCTTTATTCTTTGACATGGAATTTAGCTGATATTTAAAAGAAATAGAGATAACTAAACTTGACTAATAATCGCTAATACAAAGGCACTTTGTCAAAACCTAGCAATGTGCTGGATAACTGAGCTTAGTTAAATATATTATAGTTTTTAGCAAATAAATAATTATATTGAAAAAAACTACGTTCTAACTTTATTTAAAGTTTCAAACGTAGTTTAATATCAATTTATTTTTTATTTACTATTTTTTCTCTTTTTCCTCTGCTTCTTTTTTATCTAAATATCTTTTTTGTACTATCTCAATTACTTCAAGCATCTTCTTTTGAATATGATCATATCCAACCTCTTTAATATGAGGTAAAGTACAATTTGAACAATCTTTTATTCCATGAGGTGTATATTTAAAGTTTCCTCCACAATTTTCTCCTAACATATATAGTGGGCAATAGCAAAACATACAGTTAAAATCCTCAATATTCTTTACTTGATGACATGGAAAAAATTCACAATCTTTATGGTGGATAAATTTATAGTTATTCATAAAAGACCTCCTAGTTTTAATTTCTATACTTTAAATATACCCTTTTTATATTATTAAATCAAGAGAAGTTTTACATTATTACTCTTTTATCTAAAAAATAGATATTTTATACATTTTCTTTATAATGTTTCAGGTAAAATCTCTATCTTCTTTTCTCTATATATTATATCTCCATCTTTTAAATAAAATTGAACTGGATAAATTTCTACTCCTGCCTTTATTGCTTTATAAAATAGTTTTGAAAACTCTAAATCTGTTTCATATTTTGGTCTAAAACTTTTAGAATCTCTAAAAACTAATAATAAAACTGCTGCTCTATCTCCATTCTCTTTTATTTTTATCAACTCTTTCAAATGTTTTTGAGCCCTTGTGCTTGGAGCATCTGGAAACATTGCTACTTTATTTACAGAAAGAGAAACTCCTTTAACTTCAACCCAAATCTTTTTTCCATCTTTTTCTAAAAGATAATCAAGTCTGCTATCCCCATTTTTTACCTCTGCTGTTATACTATCAACTTTTCCAAAAGGTGAAATCTCAAAATCTCTTAAAAAATTTTCTGAAATATATCTATGGTAAGCAGAATTAATTAAAATATCTTCTCCATCATCTGCTTTTGCTGAAATTAGATCCCAATCTGTTTTTCTCTTACTTCCCTCTTTGGCTTTTTTTAAACTAACTTCATTTCCTAAAAAAAGAAGTTCCTTTATTCTTCCAGAATCATGAACATGACAGATAACCTCTTTTTGATCTTTTAATTCTACCTTTGCTATAAATCTATTTGGTCTCTCTAAAAATTTCCCTATGGTATCTATTCCTATCTTATAAATTAATTTATCCATTTTTTCTCCTAAAATAAAAAATTGGCTAAAACTGTTATAATGATTCTAGCCAATTATTTTCTAATTATTAATATTTTCCATCTGCTAAATCTCTAAAATTAACAGCTTCTAATCTTTTTATAAAATCATCTTCTATACTTTTCATAACTCTGTGAATTCCACAATTTCCACCTCTTAAAGTACAACTTTCAGGTGATTCCATACAATCTTTTAAACAAATTTTCCCCTCTATTGATTCAATAGCATCTTTAAGAGTTATCTCTCTACTATCTCTTTTTAATTTGTATCCCCCTCTAGCACCTTTAAAGATCACTACTAAGTCAGCTTTTTCTAACTTTTTTAAAATTCTCAAACTAAAAAGATGAGGTATATCTTCCAGTAAAGATATTTCATTTGAAGAAATAATTCTCTCTTCTCCATTTTTAGTTAAGTATAGAAGTATTCTAAATGCATATTCTATCTCATTTTTTAATCTCATCGCTTTTTCTCCTATAATACCTTCCTACATTTTTATAAAACATATTGCAATTATAGCACATTAAGTATGCAATAACAATAGTTTTATTCACATTTTAACTTATCTCCCTTGCATTATCTACTTTCTCTCCTAAAGCTGCTTTTATAGCAACAATCGCCACTTCCAATTGATCTAAATCTGGTTCTTTAGTTGTAATTCTTTGAAGTGATAACCCAGGAAATGCCACTAACTTTACCCAACATCTATCTAAATGATTACTACTATATCTTTGAAGCTCATACGAGATCCCTGCTATAACAGGCATCATAATAACTCTTAATACAACCTTTATAATTATTTTTTGTAACATATCTTTAGGTACTGGCAATATAAAATCCATACATGAAAAAACAATTATTGAAATTAACATTACTATTAAAAGAAAGCTTGTTCCACATCTAGGATGTAGTGTAGTAAATTTCTTAGCATTCTCTGGTGTTAACTCCAATCCATTTTCATAGGCATATATAGATTTATGCTCTGCACCATGATACTCATAAACCCTCTTTACATCCTTTGAAAAAGAGATTACCCATATATAGAATATAAAGAATACTAATCTCAATACAGCTTCTAAAAGATTTGAGTGAATCTTGTTATTGCTAAATACAAAACTACCTATTAAAGATGGAATTACTACAAACAATCCTATCCCTAAGGCTAAGGATACAACTGTTGTCATAACAGCTTCCTTCTGAGTAATTTGCTCCTCCTCTTCAACCTCTGACTGATTAGCTGAAAATGTAAGCTCCTTTATCCCCATAACAAGTGCATCAAAAAGTGAAACTGCACCTCTTACAAAAGGTATCTTTGCTAACTTTCCCCTATTTGATGAAATTTTCGTCTTCTTATATACAATCTCTCCTGAGGGTTTTCTCACTGCTGTTGCTAACCATTGAGGACTTCTCATCATAACACCCTCAATTACAGCTTGCCCCCCTATACTAATTTTCTCTACCATCTTGCTCCTCTCCAAAGACTATTTTTTTAAAATAACAAATGTTAAGTCGTCCACTTGTTCATAGTCTCCTCTAAAATCAGTTATCGCTTTTAAAATACTCTCTTTTATCTCTTCAGGTTCTCTATCTTTATTTTGATATACAACCTCTTTCAATCTATCAATTCCAAACATATCTTTATTGCTATTTTCAGTTTCATTTATTCCATCAGTATAGAAAACTACAATATCTCCATCATTTAATTTTAGCTCTCCATGTCTATATGAATACTCTTTAAGGAATCCAATTGCTACCCCTTTTACAGTATGCAGTTCAACTGTATCTGTTTCTGCTCTATACACTACAAGAGGGTTATGCCCTGCATTTGAATATGATAAAATCTGAGTTTTTCTATTATATTTACTATGCATCATTGTGATAAACATATCCTCAGTTATATCTGGATATATCAATCTATTTAATTCATTAAGATTTTTTTCTGGCTCCATATCAGCAGTAATCATCAATGTTTTCAATACCGATCTTCCCAATGCCATCAAAAATGCTGCTGGTACTCCCTTACCACTTACATCTGCTATTGTAATGCAACAGTTATCCTCATCTACTACTGTATAGTCGTAATAGTCCCCTCCAATCTCCTTTGCTGGCTCAAAGAAATTGGCAATTTTTAATCCAAAAATATCATTGATATTTGCTGGAAGAATTTTCTTTTGGATTCTAGCAGCAACTTCAAGTTCATTGGACATTCTCTCTTTTACAAGAAGAGCTGAATAAATTTGAGCATTATTTATGGCAATAGAAACTTGAATTACCAATGCTGATATAGTTTCTTCATCTATATCAATCAATTTATTTCTATCTTCTATTACATATATAACCCCAAGCTCTTTTCCCTTTACAACAAGTGGAGAGATAACAACAACCTCGTCATCTCCAACAGCAAATCCCTTTGAAAGATCTTCGTAAATTCTCTTATAGTCAGCTCTTGTAAACTCTTTTATCTCATCTTCACTAAAGCTTATCTCTCCTCTAAATCTTATAGCTCCCTTTACTCTTCTATTTTTTAATTTTCCATTGTCCCAAAGGTAAAGTGATATTCTCTTTGCTCCTGTAAGTACAAAATAAGCATCTAATATAATATTTATTATCTTATCTACCTCAAGTATTGAAAGAACTGCCCTTGATAGAGAGTTAAGATTTGATAGATTTTCTACCCTTCTTTCAAGAATATGATTACTATACTCTAACTGTGTAGATTTAGTAACAAGAGCATCATATGTCACTTCCAGCTCTTTTCTATACTCTCTCAACTCAACTATTGAATTTTCAAGCTCTAACTCCTGCTTAATTATCTTATTTAAAGTCTCTATATACTCCTCTTTTAAAACTTCTGGAATATCTTCTAACTCCTGTCTTGCCCTAAGACTAGTCAGTATTCTTATAATATCTTTAAAATTTTCTTTCTCCTGCCTCTTTAAAATATAAAAGAAAAATATTGTAAGCAGACAAAGAAAAAACATATACAACATTAGTTAATCCTCCATTGATTTCCCTCTTCTTTTATATTTAAAATATCTCTAGGTATATCATCTACTTTTACACTTGCTTTTCTATTATCTCTTTTTTCTGGTGTTACTACTTTAAATCTTAACATATCCTTTATTTTAATATCCTCTTCATCTTCAAATTTAGATAGTAAACTTTTTGGATCTTTTATCTCTTCAACTTTTACTCCAAATCTATAATCTTTTACAGTATCTACATCTGTTCCCTCTACAAGTAGTATCTTATTTGGAATAATTCTTGGCTCTCCACCTGTTTCTAAAATAATAATATTAGCTTTTATGTCATTCTCTTTTCCAAATGTATCTTTAGTATAAATAGGGAACCCCTCTGCTCCTGCTTCAACTATATTTTTTTCATCTACCTCTAATATAAAATCTCTTGCTATTGGATAGAACATTTTTGAAGTTAATTTTCTCTTATCAAAAACTTCAGACACTATTCTCATTTTATCTAACTCAGTATAGTAAGCATACTCATCATACTCTCCAGATCTTTTTAAATAATCAAACCAGTAGTAAACTTGTTTATTCAAATATTGTTGAATAGTTCCTGCATTTGTAGGAAAATCTATTTTAATTTTAGAATCAATAAGATCTTTCTCCTCTTGAGTTAGATCAGATGCTGGTTTAAAGAAAACTTTTTCACTTTCTCTTACCTCTCTAATTCCAATATTTCTAATATCTTGATAAAGTTCATATGGAATGATAATATTCAAATCTTTTTTATGTGCTATCATTTTACCCATTAGAACATTCAAATTATCAAAAAATAGATCTTTCTCCTCTACTGTTTTAGGATAATCTAGTTTATAAGCTTTTAAAATATATTCCCCTCTTGATAATCCATTATTAAACTCTACTATTTGGCTTTGATCTCTTCTAGCAACTACACTTTGACAACCAGTTACTATAAAAGCTATCAAACTTAAAAATATTATTAGGACTTTCTTCTTCATACTTCCTCCAAATAAACTATTTTTTTAATTTTTCTAATATATTTTCTGCAACTTTTCTAGGAACAAACCTAGTTAAAGATTCTATACTTTCATTTTTCATTCTCTCAATAGAGCCAAACTCTTTTAAAAGAACTGTTTTTCTTTTTGTTCCAACTCCCTCAATATCATCAAGCTCTGACTTTAAAACCCTTTTACTTCTCAATTTTCTATGGTAAGTTACTCCAAATCTATGAGCCTCATCTCTAACCCTTTGAAATATTTTAAGAGCCTCTTGATCTTTAGAAAATATATATGGCTCTTTCTCTCCATATTTATATACTTCCTCTTCTCTCTCTGCTAAGCTTAAAAGATCTGAGATTCCATCTTTTCCTAACTCCCTCAATACCTCTCCAGCTGCATTTATCTGTCCAATTCCACCATCTATTAAAATTATATCTGGAAATTGACTCTCCTCTAATTTTCCATAACGTCTAGTTATTACCTCTCTCATCATCTGAAAATCATCTGGAGTATCTTTACAAGTTATCTTAAATTTTCTATAATCTTTCTTTGACGCTCTCCCCTCTATTGAAACACTCATTGAGGCAACTGCATCTTTTCCTTGAGTATTTGATATATCAAAGCACTCTATCTTTCTTGGATATCTTGTAAGTTGTAAAGTTGTATATAACTTATACAATCCCTCTTCAACTACACTTTTCTTTCTATAATAATTTTCTATATCTCTTTCTAAATTCAATTTTCCCATTTCAAGTAGCTCTTTTCTTCTACTTTTAATCTTTGGAAAATGAAACTCTATCTTTCTATTTTTTATCTTTTTTAATGCCTCTAATATCTGTTCACTCTCTTTTTCATACTCACTTTGAAAAACTATACTATTAGGTAAAGGGTGTTTTGTATAGAATGATAAGATCATACTCTCTAATACATTCTCATATATTTTATCCTTTAAACTTAAATTTGTCGAGATTTTTCCTAAAATTTTTCCATCTCTTACATTTAAAACGCAGATAAAAACTCTCTCCTTTTCAATTTTCAAATTAAATATATCTTCATCCAGCTCTTTTCCATACTCAGTTACTTGATTATTTAAAATGGTTGATTCAATCTCTTTTATCTGCTCTCTATAAATAATAGCATTTTCAAACTCCATCTTCTCTGAAGCTAAATTCATCTTCTTATTAAGTTCTTCAACCAATAATTTTCCTTGCCCTTTTAAAACTTGTTTTGCCTGTTCTACAAATGTATTATACTCCTTTTCTCTATCTTTATATACACAAGGTCCTATACACATTTTCATATAGTACTTTAAACATGGTCTAGAATATTTTTTATTCATATCTCTTGTACAGTCTCTAAGTTTAAATATCTTTACAAGCATCTTTTTTAACATCCATCCTCCTTGAGGATATGGACCAAAATATATACCTGATTTTGTATCTAAAGCCTTTGTTGTTCTTATAACTTGAATATTTGGAAATTTTTCTCTACTGATTTTTATATAAGGATATGTCTTTTCATCTTTTAATAAGATATTATATTTAGGCATATATTTTTTTATTAAGTTGTTTTCTAAAATCAGAGCATCTACTTCACTATTACATATTATAAACTCTATATTCTCGATATTCTTTACAAGCTCTTTTGTTTTTTCGCTCTCATGCTCTCTATTAAAATATGAAGATACTCTATTTTTTAGATTTTTAGCCTTTCCAACATAGATTACCTTTCCCTGTTTTTTCATCAAGTAAACCCCAGGATTCTCAGGTATCTCTATCTTTTTTATATCTATCATAAAATTACCAGTTCCTTCTCTCCTTCTCACGATGGCTAATATATACATTTAAACTTTCCACTTTTGAAAGTTCATCATGTAACAGTCTAGCAAAAGTTACAGAACGATGTTTTCCTCCACTACATCCTATTCCAATAGTAAGATGTTTTTTCCCCTCTTTTATAAAATTAGGAATTAAAAACTTTAACATGTCCAATAATCTTTCAGCAAACTCTTGAGAGATATCATATTTCATAACATAGTTGTAAACCTCTGCATCCTCTCCAGTTTTCTCTCTAAGTTCCTCTATATAGTAAGGATTAGGTAAAAATCTCACATCAAAAAGTAGATCTAAATCAATAGGAATACCATATTTAAATCCAAAAGATTGAACATGAATATTTATTGCCTTTTCATGTGAATCTATCATTAAAATCTCTTTTAATCTTTCTGAAAGTTCTTTTGGTTTAATATCACTTGTATCTATAATTCCACTTGCTTTTTCTCTAATTGAAGCCATTATTCTACTCTCTTTAGTTATACTTTTTAAAAGAGTATCTGCTTCTAAAGGATGTTTTCTTCTTGTTAGATTATATCTATTTAAAATAACTTCATTTGATGCTTCAATAAATACAAGTGAAAACTCCATTCCTGCTTTTTCTATCTCATCTAACAATTTAAAAAACTCTTCTGTTAATTTAAATGAACGAATATCTATTCCTAACGCTAATTTTTCTATTGAAGTATTTATAAAGAAGCTTGCTACTTCACAAGGTAAATTATCAACAACATAATACCCCATATCTTCCAATACATTTAAAGCTGTTGTCTTTCCAGCCCCACTCAATCCACTTACTATAACAAACTTTTTTTTCTGCATAATTTCACCATTCTTTATATTTATTTAAAATTCTCTATAAAAACACTTATGCTTTATTATATCACAATTTTTATAAATAAAATATTTTTCTCTTAAAGAATCTATATATTTTCTGAAATTATACATTATTTTTTATTACCTGATCTTTTTTTGAAATAAATATTTTCAAAATAAAAACTACCCCTAAATTTTAGAGGTAGTTTTTTTAATTATATTACATTCTATCTAGTGTTTTAATTCCTAATAGAGATAATCCCTCTTTAATAGTTTCCCCTGCTACTTTAGCAATTAGTCCTCTTGAATATAGAATATCATCTTCTTGATTTAAGATAGGACAACTATTGTAGAAACTATTGAATTTCTTAGAAAGTTCAAATAGATAATCTGCTATTATATTTGGTTTAAATGATTCAGCAGCTTTTAAAACAACCATTGGGAATGTTGCTATATGATCTGCTAATGCTCTTTCTTGTTTATTTTCTATTTTTATCTCTTTAGAGTAATCAATCTCTTTTCCTTCAGCAGCAGCTTTTCTTAAAATAGATTGGATTCTAGCATAAGAGTATTGTAAATATGGTGCTGTATTTCCTTCAAAACTTAATATCTTATCCCACTCAAATATGATTGGACTTTGTCTATTTTGAGAAAGGTCAGCATATTTTATAGCTCCTACTCCTACAACTTCAGCAATTTGATCTTTTTCTTCTGCTGATAGATCAGGATTTTTCTCATTTACTATATCATAAGCTCTTTTCTTTCCTTCATCTAGAAGTTGCTCTAATCTAATTACATTTCCTTTTCTTGTTGAGAATACTCCATCAGCAAATCTCATAATACCAAACCAAATATGGTATTTTTCAACATCCCAACCAAGCATCTCTGTTATTTTAAAGAATTGTTTAAAGTGATCTTGTTGTCTTTCATCTGTAAGATAAATTAATTTATTTACATTGTAGTTTTCTCTTCTAAATTTAATAGTAGCTATATCAGATGTTGAGTAAAGGAATGCTCCATCTTTCTTTTGTACTATACATGGGAATAGGTTATCTTCTTCTGGGAAGAATACAACTTTTGCCCCATCATCTTCTACTGCTAAACCTTTTTCTACAAGCTCATCTACAACACCTTGCATCATTGGGTGATAGAATGATTCTCCATAGTATGTATCAAAGTGTACATCAAGTCTTGTATATAATTTTTCATACTCATCAAGAGATACTTTTATAAACTCTTTCCAAAGAGCATAGTTTTCTTCATCTCCATCTTGAAGTTTTTTAAGCTCTAATCTTGCTTCCTCTTCAAGTTCTGGATGTTCTTCAGATTGTTTTGTAAACTCAACATATACTCTTTCTAATTCTTCAATAGAATTTTCTTTATAAGCTTCTTGATTAAGCCATTTTCTATATCCAATAATAAGTTTACCAAATTGTGTTCCCCAATCTCCTATGTGGTTGTCAGCTACTAAATGGTATCCTAAATATCTATATATTCTAGCTACTGAATCTCCTATTATTGTTGATCTTAAATGCCCAATGTGCATTCTTTTAGCAATATTTGGAGAAGAGAAGTCTATTATTACATCTCCATCTCTGTTAAGGAATGAAAAATCATATTTCTCATTTCTTGATTTTTTTAGTAATTCTCCAAGATATTCACTTTTTAAAAATATATTAATAAATCCTGGTCCTGCTATTTCTAATTTATCTATTACATTATTAGGCTCAAGATTATCTACTATCTCTTGTGCTATTGCTCTAGGATTTTTTCCTATAATCTTAGAGTTCATCATAGCAAAGTTTGTTTGAAAGTCTCCAAATTTCTCATTTGTTGCCACAGATACTTCAATTTTCTTTGTTTCTATATCTCCATATACTTTTTTTACTGTAGCTTCAAATATCTTAGCTATCTCTCTATCTATAACCTGCACTCTTCCACCTCTTCTTTTTATTTTTTAAAATAAAAAAGGGACATGAAGTCCCGAAAGAATAAATCCAACCTACCGCCTCCAGTGTAGTTTTAGTCGCCAAAACCAAAAGTGGTAGTCAGTTATCTATAATATACAGAGTCCGTAAGTAACTTAAGCTTTAAGCCAATCGTGACTTTGCTGAGCTATTATACACAGCGCCAACCCCATGACGACATTAGGCCCAAAACCTCGTGAAAATAGCAAATAGGTCAGAAACTCTTATTCTTATACGAGAATTATATCACTTTTTTTATTTTTTTTCAATAACTTATATTAATTTAATGTAAATTTATTATTTCTCTTCCTCTTCATAAGTAGATTTTAAATGTAGTTCTTCTAATTGATCTTCATCTACTATTCCAGGTGCTTCTGTCATTAGACATTGTCCTTTATTTGTTTTAGGGAATGGAATAACGTCTCTTATTGAATTTTCTTTTAACATTACCATTAACCATCTATCTAGTCCAAATGCAAGTCCTCCATGAGGTGGTGCACCATATTTAAATGCGTCAAGGAAGAATCCAAATTTAGTTTTAGCTTCTTCTGGTGTAAGTCCTAATCTGTCAAACACTTTAGATTGAATTTCTGGATTGAAGATTCTAATTGAACCTCCTCCAATTTCAAATCCGTTTAATACCATATCATAAGTATTTGTTCTGATATTTTCTGTTTGTCCATTTAAGAATGCTTCTAAATCCTCATCTTTTATTGATGTAAATGGATGGTGTTCAGCTTTATATCTTTGTTCCTCTTCATCATAAGCGAACATAGGGAAGTCAACTACCCATAGGAATCTAAACTCATCTGGATTGATTAAGTTAAATTCTTTTCCTATTCTTGTTCTTAATGCTCCTAAAGCTCCGTATACTACTTTTGCTTTATCAGCTATTATTAAGATAATATCTCCTTTTTCTGCTCCAGTTCTTTCAACTATTGCATCTAATTCCTCTTTAGTTAAGAATTTAGCTATTGGAGAGTTTACTCCATCTTCAGTTACTTTTATATGAGCCATTCCTTTAGCTCCAAAGTATCTTTTTGCATGTTCCTCATATTCTCCTAATACTTTTCTAGAGAATCTTTCTGCACCTTGAGGAGCTACTATAGCTTTAACAATTCCTCCATTTGCAACTGTTTCTTGGAAAGCTTTAAATCCACAATCTTTAACTATATCAGTAAGATCTTTTAATTCTACACCAAATCTTAAATCTGGTTTGTCAGAACCAAATCTTCCCATAGCTTCAGCATAAGGCATTCTTTCAAATTTGTAATCTACTGTTTCCCCTGTAATAGCAGTAAATACATCTTTAGCTAGTCCTTCTATTGTATTCATAACATCATCCATAGTTACAAATGACATTTCAATATCTAATTGAACAAATTCAAATTGTCTATCTGCTCTTAGATCTTCGTCTCTAAAACATTTAGCTAATTGGAAATATCTTTCAATTCCACCAATCATTAAAAGTTGTTTAAATAATTGAGGTGATTGAGGTAGAGCATAAAATTCTCCTGGACTTATTCTACAAGGTACTAAGAAGTCTCTTGCTCCTTCTGGAGTTGATTTAGTTAATAATGGAGTATCTATATCTAAGAAACCATGTTGATCCATATAGTTTCTAATAGCCATTATCATTTTATGTCTCATTTTTAAATTACGTAACATTCTTGGTCTTCTAATATCAAGATATCTGTATTTTAATCTAATATTTTCATTTACATTGTCATCTACACTTGAAATTTGGAATGGTAGAACATCACAACTATTTAATACAGTTAGTTCTTTAGCAAAAACTTCTATATCCCCAGTAGGCATATTTGGGTTTTTACTTTGTCTTTCTCTTACCTCTCCAACTATTCTTATTACAGCTTCATTTTTTAATTTTTGAGCTTGTTCTACTACTTCTTTTGGTGCTACATCTATGTCAAAAATTACTTGAGTTTTTCCCTCTCTATCTCTCATATCTACGAAAGTTAATCCCCCAAGGTCTCTTTTTGTGTCAACCCAACCAGAAAGAATTACTTCTTGACCTATATTTTCCTTCCTTAGTTCACCTAAATTATGAGTTTTGTAAATCATACTATCCTCTCCTTAAATTTTAAATCTATTTAGATTTTTTTATTATCTCCATTGCTTGTTCAAAAGGCATCTCTTCTTGAGTTCTATTTATAAAATCTTTTAATAGAACTACACCTTTATTTATTTCATCTTCTCCAGTAATTATACAATATTTTACTCCAAGCTTATCAGCTTTTTTCATATGAGATTTCATACCTTTACTATTGAAGTCTATATAACTTTTTATTCCTTCATCTCTAAGATCTTTTGTTATTTTTAAACTATAATCTTTTGCATTGTCACCAAGCCATGCTACATATACATCTGGACTGTTGCTAGGGTATTTATCCAATAACATCATCATTCTCTCTACCCCTGCTGCAAATCCAACTGCTGGTATATCCTTATCTCCTAGTTGTTTTAGAAGATTATCATATCTTCCTCCACCTAATACTGTTCCTTGTGCTCCTAATTTATTAGTTACAATCTCATAAACAGTACTTGAATAATAGTCAAGTCCTCTAACTAATTTAGGATCTTCAACATATTTTATTCCAAAAATATCAAGATATTTTTTTACATTTTCATAGTGTTCTCTTTCTTCTGATGAAAGTGAATCTATTATGCTTGGAGCATTTTTAGTAAGCTCTTTACACTTATCAACTTTACAATCTAGAACTCTCAATGGATTTTTTTCCATTCTCATTCTACAATCTTCACAAAGTTCCTCTTTTAGTGGTTCTAAGAAAGAAAGTAGTTTTTCTCTATATTGAGTACGTGATGCATTTGTTCCAACAGAGTTTATATGAACTTCTAGATCACTTATACCTAATTTTTCAAGTAAAGTATAGCTCATTGCTATAACTTCAGCATCTAAAATAGGTGAGCTTTCTCCTAATACTTCTACCCCAATTTGATTGAACTCTCTTTGTCTTCCAGCTTGTGGTCTCTCATATCTAAACATAGAACCATTGTAATAGTATCTAGTTACATCTTCCTTTCCATAGATTCCATTTTCTAAATATGATCTTACAACTGATGCTGTATTTTCTGGTCTTAAAGTAAGGCTTCTATCCCCTCTATCTTTAAAAGTGTACATCTCTTTTTCAACTACGTCAGTTCCCTCTCCAATTCCTCTTTTGAAAAGATCTGTTTCTTCAAAGATTGGAGTTTTAATATATGAATATCCATAGCTTTCAAATGTATCTTGAGCTACTCTTGAGATATAGTTATATTTTACAGCCTCTTCTCCAAAAATATCCTTTGTTCCTCTTACTGCTTTTATTAGCTTCATCCTTTTACCACCTCATAAATTATTTTCCCCATAATTTTTCCAGTTTTTCTTTTATCAGTTTCTCATTTTTATTTTCCCCAGGTATATAATATCTTCTTTTCTTCTCACTATAATTCTGTTTCACAAAATTTCCAGCAAAATCATGTGGATACTTATACCCTTTGTTATTTTGACAGATATTTAACGGTACTTTCTCAAGATCTCCATTTTCTATATCTTCCAACGCTTTATTTATTCCCATATAGCATGAATTACTTTTTGTAGAGATAGCTATATATATCACTGCTTGAGCCAAAATAATTCTAATCTCTGGCATTCCTATCCTTTCACTTGCTTGCATAGCACTATTTGCTATAAGCATAGCCTCTGGATTTGCCATTCCTATATCTTCACTTGCGTGAATCATAATTCTTCTAGCTATATATCTAGGATCTTCCCCACCATGTAGAAGTCTAGCCAACCAATACAGAGCTGAGTCTGGATCACTTCCACGCATACTTTTTATCATTGCAGATATAAGATTATATTTATCCTCTGCCTTATGATAGGAAGATTGTCTCTCTCTAAATATTTGTAAAACTTCTGAGTCATCTAAATCAATACAACTATTTTTATAAAGCTCTAAATAGTTAAGTGCTATTCTACTATCACCTTGAGAAATATCCAATATACACTCTACTATCTCATTAGAAATATCTATACCTAAATAATTTATCCCCTTTTGTAATATCTTTTTTATATCTTCTCTATTTAAAGATTTAAACTCAAAAATCATAACTCTTGAAAGTAAAGCATTATTTAAACTATAATAAGGATTTTCAGTTGTTGCTCCTATAAGAGTCAATACCCCTGATTCACAATAGGATAACAGTGCATCTTGTTGCATCTTATTAAATCTATGAATCTCATCTAAAAAAAGTATAGTCTTTTTCCCATAAAATTCAAGATTTTTTTTAGCTTTTTCAACAATATCTCTCAAATCATTTAAACTAGCTACTGTTGCATTTAAAGTTTCAAAGTTGCTATCTAAAGTTTTAGAGATTATCTCTCCCAATGAACTTTTCCCACACCCTGGTGGTCCAAAGAATATGCAATTTGATATTGTCTGCTTCTCTATAAGTTTCCTTAAAATGCCACCTTTTCCTAAAATCTTCTCCTGCCCTATAAAGTCATCTAAAGTAGTTGGTCGCATTTTTAAAGCTAATGGTTTTACTTTTTCATAGTTATTTTCAAATAGATTCATTATATCACAACCATAGATTAGTTTTTACAAAAAAAGCGTATTGAAGAACAATACGCCTCATACCTTCTATTTTACTAAGTATAATAAAAGTGCACTGACTATAAACAGTACTGCAACTACTTCTGTTGCTTTAGCTAAAGGCCCACCGTCTTTTGATACTCCAAACACAGTATTTGATGCTCCCATTCCCATGCTTGCTGACATTCCGTGGCTCCTATCAGGCTGGATAAGTACAAGAATTATCAAGGCTATAGCAAATACAAAAAGCATTAATGTAAATAATGTTTCCATAAATTCCTCCTAAAATTCACTCCCATGTTTATTAATACATTAAATTATATCATAGATATTCAAAATATTAAAGATATCTTTTACAAGATTTAATTTATTTTTATTAAATTTAAAAGAGCCCCCTTTTAAGAGAGCTCTAATTTCACTATAATAATTTTGCTGCTATTTCAGCTAGTTTAGATCTTTCACCTTTTTTCAAAGTGATATGTCCAACAATCTCTTCATTTTTCAATCTATCAGCCATATAAGTTAAACCATTTGTATTTGAATCTAGATATGGGTTGTCTATCTGTTGAGGGTCACCAGTAAAGATTATCTTAGTATTTTCCCCAGCTCTTGTAACAATTGTTTTTATTTCTAATGGAGTTAAGTTTTGAGCCTCATCAATTATTATAAGCCCTCTAGGAATACTTCTTCCTCTAATATAAGTCAACGCCTCAATTTTCAAAATTCCCATTGCCTCTAAACCTTCAACAACCTTTTCACCAGTTTTATCATCTTTAGCTTCACTTAAAAAATCTATATTATCAAAAATTGGTTGCATCCATGGTTTTAATTTTTCCTTTTCACTACCTGGTAGATATCCAAGATCTTTACCCATAGGAATAATAGGTCTTGCTATTAAAAGTTTTTTATATTTTTTTCTCTCAACTACTTGCTCTAATCCTGCTGCAATAGCTAAAAGAGTCTTTCCTGTTCCTGCTCCTCCAACTAAAGTTACAACTTTTATATTTTCATCTAGCAACAGATCCATAGCAAATCTTTGTTCATCATTTCTTGCTCTTAATCCCCAAGCACTACTATCTCCTAGTAAGAATTTTTTAATTTTTCCATTATCATATCTTCCAGTTTGAATATTTCCACTACAATTTAATTTAAAGAAACAGTTAGGAGTAGGGACAATATCATCTCTTCCTAAATCTTTAAAATCCATTTTTCCACTTTTTTCATACTGTCCAAATGTTTTGCTATCTACTTCAACTTCAAAGAAACCATCATAAAGTTCCATATAGTCAACCATATCAGTAGAATAGTCCTCTACTTCAAGTCCTAAAGCATCAGCTTTAATTCTCATATTTATATCTTTAGTAACTATTATTACTCTTTCATTTGGATGCTCTTTTTTTATTCCCAATGTAACTGAGATAATATGATTATCCATTACATCTTTTCTTAACACTTCTGGTAAAAGGCTCATATCATTTTTTATTTCCACTCTAAAAAAGATATCATTTTTTAATTCTACACCTTTAAATAGGCTTCCTTTTTTCCTAATTTCATCTAATACTCTTGATGCCATTCTTGCTTGTATTGCAGTATTTTGATTTCTTTTTAACTTATCTATCTCTTCAATTACATAGATAGGTAAAATAACATCATTTCCTACAAAATTATAAATACAATAAGGATCGTGAATAAGTATATTAGTATCTAACACAAAAATTTTTCTCATAGAATCAGCCCCTTATTAAAGCAATTTTTATGCAAAACTTTTACTTTTATATAATAATGTACTAGATTTTTTTAGATTTTCCTCTTTTTTTCACACCTATTTTTTCTTCAATACTTCCTTTATTACTTCCATTGCTGCTATTGTTCCCTCTGCAACTGCAACAGTTACCTGTCTTACTACTCCAGATCTTATATCTCCAGCTGCATACATTCCATCTACATTAATTTTTAAATTTTCTTTTGTTACAATAAACCCATGATTATCTAAATCAGCTATTGTTCCATACATCTCAGCTTTACTTTTAGTTCCTAGATATAGAAAAGCAAAGGCAGTAGAATAATTTTTTAACTCTCCATCTACTTTTACATCAACACTTTCCACATACTCATTTCCCTTTATCTCTACAAGTTCAGCATTATATATTATCTCAACCTTATCTGAATTAGCAAGAGCATCAAATACCTCTTGATTACATTTTAATTCAGGAGCATTTACAAAAATTCTTATCTTTTTAGCAAACTTTGTAAGGAATAGTGCCTCTTCTGCAACCTCTTCTCCCTGTCCAAATAGAGAGACTTCCATAAACTTTGTAAAAGCACCATCACAAGTTGCACAGTAAGAAACCCCATTTCCTAAAAGTTCCTTTTCTCCCTTAATTTTTTTATTATCACTATTTCCAGTTCCAGTAGCAATAATAACTGTCTTTCCTCTAAAATTTCCCTTATCAGTTTTTACAATCTTGTTTTCTTCTGAATATACATCAAAATCTAACACAGTTGCATCTACAAAATTAGCTCCAAATCTCTCTGTTTGCTCTTTCATTAATTGATATAGATCTTTTCCTGAAATTCCCATAGGAAAACCAGGATAGTTATCTACTTTATGAGCCATTATTAAGCTTCCAGTCTCTTTTTTTTCTATTACTAATGTATTCAGTTTAGCTCTGCTTGTATAAAGTCCTGCTGTTAGCCCTGCTGGACCTCCTCCAACTATTATAACATCATATACCATTTTTGCCTCCTATTAGATTAACCCTTGCATAGATAAAAACTTCTTCTCTTCTCCGATAGTTGTTTCATCACTATGTCCACTATATACTCTTACATCTTCAGGTAGTTCACACAGTTTTCTAAGACTTTTAAATAACATATCTCCACTACTTGTTGGAAGATCATATCTACCATAACTTCTTCTAAACATTGTATCTCCAGAGATTAAAATTTTTGATTCTGGACAGTAGAAACTTTTTGAACCTATTGTATGCCCTGGAGTATCTATAACTACAAACTCTCCAATTTTGTCTCCCTCTTTTACTACATTATAAGTTCCATCATATACAAAATTTCTACCTGTTATATATACCATTAGGTTCAATTCACCCTCTGTTAAAAATGTAGCTTCCTCTTTTCCAATATAAACCTCTGCCTCTGGATACTCCTCTACAATTTTATTAAGTCCTGCTATGTGATCTCCATGCCCATGAGTTAAAACTATATATTTTAATGTAAGTCCATTTGTTTTTATAAAAGTTGTTAATCTATCTATATTTTCTCCACCACAATCAAAAAGATATGCCTCTTTTTTCTCATTCCATGTTAAATAACAATTTGTCATCATCGGTCCTAAATAAAATGTTTTTATATTCATTATTCTTGTTTCCTCCTAACAATTTCTAGTACTATCTATCTTTAATTATACTTTAACTTCATTACTTTTGTCTACTTAATTTATTTTGTAAGATTTACTTAAACATTAAAAATTCATACACTATTTCTCAAATTTGTTGTATAATTTACTGGTAATTAAATTTTTGGAGGTCAAAAAATGAATATTGTTTTACTAACCCCTGAGATTCCATACAATACTGGAAATATAGGTAGAAGTGCTGTTTTAACTAATACAACTCTACATCTTATTAAACCCCTTGGTTTCTCTCTTGATGAGAAGCAATTGAGAAGAGCTGGATTAGATTATTGGCATCTTGTTGATTTAAAAGTTTGGGAATCTTATGAAGATTTTATAGCTGGTAACCCTAATGCAACTATCTACTATGCTACTACTAAGACAAAACAAAGATATAGTGATGTAAAATTTAAAAAAGATGATTTTGTAATGTTTGGACCTGAATCAAGAGGTATCCCTGAGACTATTCTTAATGCAAATAAAGAAAAATGTATAACTATTCCTATGATTGATATGGGACGTTCTCTAAACCTTTCAAATTCTGCTGCAATTATTCTTTATGAAGCACTTAGACAAACAGATTTTGAGTTTGGTGAGTAATATGTTATTTAATAAAATTCATCATGTGGCTATAATAGTTTCTAATTATGAAATATCTAAAAAATTTTATGTTGATACTTTAGGATTTAAAATTTTAAAGGAAACTTATAGAGAAAACAGAGATTCATACAAATTAGATCTTATGATAGGAGATGATTATCAGATAGAGCTTTTCTCTTTCCCTAATCCTCCTAAAAGGGTTGATTCTCCAGAAGCTTCTGGACTTAGACATCTTGCCTTTGAAGTTGACTCTATTGAAAAAATAGTTGAATATCTTAACTCTAAAAATATTGTAACCGAGCCAATAAGAATAGATGATATTACTGGAAAAAAATTCACTTTTTTTAAAGATCCTGATTCTCTGCCATTAGAGATATATGAAAAATAATATTAAAATTAATATGGGGATGATCAAATGAGTGTTGAAAGTGTAAAAAAATTTTTTGAAGATAATAATTTACCACTAAAAGTTGAAGAAACTATTGGAGATACTGCCACTGTAAAAAGTGCTGCTGAAACTTGGGGTATTGAAGAAGATGAAATTGCTAAAACTATGGGATACAAACTAAAAAGTGGAGAGTACATTCTTATTCTTTCTAAAGGAACTGCTCGTCTTGATAATAAAAAATTTAAAGGTATCTTTAAAGAAAAAGCAACTATGATTCCAAAAGATGAAGTTTTAGAAGCCACTGGACACCCTATTGGTGGAGTTTGTCCCTTTGGATTAAAATCACCTTTAAAAGTGTATCTAGACAAAACATTAAAAGAGTTTTCTATTGTTTATCCTGCTGGTGGTTCTGATCACTCAGCTGTAAAAATTAGTGTTGACCTACTAGCAGAAGTTACCAATGGAGAATGGATTGATGTTTGTAAAGATGAAGAAAAATAAAAAAAGAGAGTTCACACTTTGGACTCTCTTTTTTTATAAATCTGTTCACCCTAAAAATGAAAGTTTATAAACTATCATAAGCGTAAGCAATATCATAGCTTGTATAGAATAACTATTCTCCATTCACTTTCCTCCAAATTTATAAAATCCTTTATAATATTATACCATATTTTATTTATCAAGAGTAATTTTTTTTATTATATCTTTTTTTAAATTGATTTTTTATTTTTAATAACTATCTTTCTTTTATTGTTTTATTCTAAAATATTTAAAAGTATTTTTCCATCAAAATAAATTTATTGCTTTTTTTCTAAAAATTTGTAAAATATAAAATAGGTGATATAGTATGAAGAAAATTAAATTTTTTATTATAATTTTTATTATCTCTTTTTCTAATATTTTTGCTGATAATTGGATTGATATTTCAAATATCCATGAATATGATGGATTAATATACCTAAGAAATAGCAATATCCCTTTTACGGGAAAAGTTAAAGATGAAAAAGATAGACTTTATTATAAAGATGGGAAACCAAATGGAAAATGGATTACTTTCTTTCAAAATGGTAATATTAAATCTATTGAAAATTGGCAAGATGGAAAACTTAATGGAAAATATATTATTTATCAAGAAAATGGAAAAAAAGTTATGCAAACTAGATATCTAAATGGAAAGGATAATGGAGAATACTTTCTTTTCCATGAAAATGGTATGCCCCAAGTAAAAGGTAGTTTTAAAAATGGAAAACCTTGTGGAATTTGGAAATACTATAATTCTAGTGGGAAATTAAAAGGTAAAGCAGATTATACTAATTAAATTTTCTGAGATTATTTGACTTTTTTATTGTTTATATATATAATATAAGTGAGGGAGGATTTATTTAAATTATTATTATTTTTTAACAGATATTAAAGGAGGGTTCTGTATGAATCTTGTATTAAGCAAAATTTTTGAAACTTCTGTACTAGTATCTCCTAAAAAAGCTACTCAACTTTGTACTATGATAGCTAAGAAAGTGAAAAATGGTGATGAAGTAGTAATAGATTTTCACGGTATAAAAGCTACCACATTAGCGTTCTTATATGTTTTATTTTCAAATGTAATTAAAGAATGTGGAAAGGATGTTAAAAAAGTTATTTCTGTAATAAATGCTTCTAATGAATTAAAAGAAGAATTTAAATATTTCAAACAAAACTACAAAGATCTTTGTGATAAATTTTCTGATCTAGATGCAGTTTTAGCATAATTAAATAAGTTTACTTTAGCCTTGGAGAAATCCAAGGCTATTTTAATTTAGAATTATATTTACTTAAATATTTATCTATAATATAAATATTTGAATAGTTGCTCATAATAAAAATAGCTCTCTATGATCTCTCATAGAAAGCCATCTTTATATTTAAATACTTTTTTATTTTTCTTCTTTAACAAATCCAAGTTCTTTTGCTAAGTGACAAGCATAGAAATGTCCATTTCCTACTTCTGTTAATTTTGGATCCTCTTGTCTACAAATATCTTTTGCATAAACACATCTTTTTGCAAATCTACATCCTTTTTCAGGATTAATTGGAGATGTAATCTCTCCTTGAAGTTTAATTCTTTCCATTTTCTTGTCTACACTAGCAACTGGTATTGCAGATAATAGAGCTTTAGTATATGGATGAATTGGATTTTTAAATAGAGCTTTTGAAGGTGCTTTTTCAACTAATTGCCCTAGATACATAACAGCTATGTCATCAGAGAAATGTTTAACAACTGATAAGTCGTGTGTTATGAACATATAAGTTAATCCATATTTTTCTTGTAGATCCTTCATTAGGTTTAATACTTGTGCTTGAATAGATACATCTAGAGCTGATACTGGCTCGTCACAAACTATAAATTTAGGGTTTAAAGCAAGTGCTCTAGCTATTCCTATTCTTTGTCTTCTTCCTCCATCTAGTTCGTGAGGATATGTATTAATAAGTCTTTCACTTAATCCAACTGTTTCCATTAATTCTCTTACTTTTTCATCAAGTTCAGCTTTTGATTTACATTTTTTATGAATGATTAATGGTTCAGCAATAATTTCACTTACTGTCATTCTTGGGTTAAGAGATGCAAATGGGTCTTGGAATATGATTTGCATCTTTTGTCTCATTTCAATCATCTGTTGTTTTGAATAATTTCTGATGTTTTCTCCTTCAAAAATTACCTCTCCATCAGTTGCTTCTAGAAGTCTTAAAATAACTCTTCCAGTAGTTGATTTTCCACATCCTGATTCTCCAACTACCCCTAGTGTTTTTCCTTCACAAATTGAAAAATTAACATCATCTACTGCATGTAGAAGTCCCTTTGGAGTATTAAAATATTTCTTTAAATTTTTTACTTCAAGTAAAACTTTATTTTCTGACATTATTTTTTATCCTCCTCTTCTGCTTTAAATTCAACTTGTCCTTCACAAATTAGACATCTTACTTTATGTCCTGGAGCTACTTCAGTAACCTTTGGTACTTGTGTTGCACAAAGTTCTGTTGCATGAGGACATCTAGGATGGAATTTACATCCTGATGGTAAATCTGTCGGATCTGGCATTAAACCTTGAATTGGTTTTAATCTAGTTGCTTCTTCATCTAAGCTTGGAATTGATCCAAATAGTCCATGAGTATATGGATGTTTTGGAGCTAAGTATACATCTCTTAATGTTCCAGATTCTACTATCTCTCCAGCATACATTATAGCTACCTTATCACAAACTTGAGCAACTACTCCAAGGTCGTGTGTTATTAATATCATTGCTGTTTTAAATTTTTCTTTTAAGTCATTCATCAAGTCTAGAACTTGTGCTTGAATAGTAACGTCTAGAGCTGTTGTAGGTTCGTCAGCTATAAGAAGTTTTGGGTTACAAGCAAGTGCAATAGCTATTACAACCCTTTGTTTCATTCCTCCTGAGAATTGGTGAGGATAGTCATTTGCTCTGGCACCTGGTATTCCAACTAGCTCAAGCATCTCTTTAGCTTTTTCAAAAGCTGCTGCATTTCCTATATTTTCATGAATTTCTATAACTTCTGCTATTTGTTCTCCTACTGTCATTACTGGGTTTAATGAAGTCATTGGATCTTGGAAAATCATTGAAATTTGATTTCCTCTTATTTTTCTCATTCCTTCTTCAGATTCTTTTAAAAGATCTTTTCCAGCAAATTCTATACTTCCACTAACAATTTTTCCAGGAGGATTAGGAACTAGTCCCATTATTCCAAGAGCTGAAGTAGTTTTTCCTGCTCCTGTTTCTCCAACAAGTCCTATTGTTTCCCCTTCATTAAGTTCAATATCTAATCCGTTAACTGCAGATACTACTTCATCTTCAGTAACATATTGAATTGTTAAATCTTTTATGTTCAATAATTTATCACTCATTTTCTTCCTCCTGCCTCTATTATTGTTTTAGTCTTGGATCTAAAGCATCTCTAAGTCCATCTCCTAAAAGGTTTAGAGATAGAATAGTTATCATAATTGCTACACCTGGGAATGTTGTTACCCACCATGCATATCTAAGGTATTGTCTACCTCCTGAAAGCATAGATCCCCATTCTGGAGCTGGAGGTTGAATTCCTAGTCCTATAAAACTTAATCCTGCTGTTGATAAAATAGCACTTGCTACTCCTAAAGTTCCTTGTACAATTACAGGAGCTAGTGAGTTAGGGATTATATGTCTAAATATTATTCTAGCATTATTAGCACCAATTGCTCTAGCTGCTTCTACGAACTCTTGGTCTCTAATTGAAAGAACAGAAGCTCTTACTATTCTTGCATATCTAGGTACACTTGAAATACTAATAGCTACCATTAGGTTAATTATACTTGGTCCTAATGCTGATACAATTGCAATTGCTAGTAGAATACTTGGTACTGCTAAGAATACGTCCATTATTCTCATTATTATGTTATCTATTCTTCCACCATAGAATCCTGCTAAAGCTCCTAAGATTCCTCCAAGAATTATAGATATTCCAACTGCAATAATTCCTACTTTTAATGATACTCTTGCACCATGAACAAGTCTTGCAAAAATATCTCTACCAAATTCATCTGTTCCTAACCAGTGCTCTGCACTAGGTCCTTTTAATCTATTTGCTAAGTTTTGCTTAATTACTACTGTATCATAATCTGCAATTACATCTGCAAATAAAGCTAATAAAACTAAAATTACTAATATTCCAAGTCCAACTAAAGCCATTTTGTTCTTTTTAAGCATTCTCCATACTTCTCTCCATTGGCTTCTTTTTTTATTAGTTTGTTTTGTATTTTCTTTAGTTGACATTATTAATCCTCCTTACTACTTATATTGTGACTTAATTCTAGGGTCAACATAAGCATATAGTATATCCACCAATAGATTTACAACACTGAATGTTGCTGCTAAGAATACAACTGCTGCCAATACTGTTGGAGTATCTTTTTGTCTGATTGCATCTACCATTAGTCTTCCAACTCCTGGCCATGAATATACAGACTCAGTTAAAACTGCTCCTCCAAGAAGTCCTCCAAATTGTAATCCTACAACTGTTATTATAGGGATAAGTGCATTTTTTAAAGCATGTTTATTAATAACTACTTTTTCAGCTACCCCTTTAGCTCTTGCTGTTCTAATATAGTCTTGTCTGATTACCTCAAGCATTGAAGAACGAGTCATTCTTGTGATAATAGCTGCTGATCCTACTCCAAGTGTCAATGATGGAAGAATCAAACTCTTAAATCCATCAAATCCTCCTGAAGGAAGTAATCCTAATTTAACAGAGAAAGTAAGGATAAGCATTAATCCTAACCAGAATACTGGCATTGAAACTCCTAGTAATGCTAATACCATACTGAAACTATCTAAGAAAGAGTATTGTCTTGTTGTTGAAATAATTCCAACTGGAATTCCAATACAAACTGAGATAATAATTCCAATTACTGCTAGAATAAGTGTATTTGGGAATCTTGAAAATATCTCTCCAAAAACTTCCCTTCCAGTAGTATATGATCTTCCAAAATCTCCTAATACAGCCTTTCCAACGAATCTAAAATATTGAACTAAGAATGGATCGTTTAATCCCATCTCTTCTCTTAATTTTAAAATTGCTTCTTTAGGTGCATTTTCTCCTAATATTAATTGAGCTGGATCCCCTGGAGTTAATGACATAATTGTAAAAACTAAAAGTGATACTCCTAATAATACAGGAATAAGTAATAAAAGTCTTCTTAATACATATTTATGCATCTTTTAGTACGACACTTTAACTCTTTAAAGTGCTCTCTCCTTTCCTTTAATTTAAATATAACTAACTTAAAATTTATTTATAATTATTTTAAAGGGCTGACTCTAAATATAGATGCAGCCCCTTTTCTATTATTAACTATTTATCAGCATTTTCTTTAAATTTAACTCCATATAATCTATGGTGTCCTGCTGGTCTTTGTTTGAAGTTTTCTACATATTTTTGTAGTCCAACGTTTTGTTCTTTAAATGCTGTTATATAATAAGGTACTTCTTCTTGTGCAATAATTTGTACTTCTCTGTAAAGAGCTTTTCTTTCTTCTTGGTCATTTGAGTTTCTAGCTCTTAATAATAGATCATCAACTTTTGGGTTGTTGTAGAATGCTCTGTTTCCTGCTCCACCAAAACATGAACTATGTAATAGTGGGAATAATCCATAATCAGCATCTCCTGTTACAGATACCCAACCAAGAATATACATTTCATGATCTCCTCTTGAAGTTCCTTCTAAGTAAGCTCCCCATTCAAGAGTTTCAACTTCGATGTCTACTCCAATAGCTCTTAATTGATCTTGAACTATGATAGCTATATCTCTTCTATCTGGATTTTCATTGATCCAAATTTTGCTCTTGAATCCATTTGGATATCCTGCTTCAGCAAGAAGTTGTTTAGCTTTTTCAATATTTACTTCCCAAGCTTTAGCATCATCTGTATGTCCAAATACTTTTGGTCCAATTAATGAGTTAGCTCTTGTTGCTGATCCTTTATATACAGTTTCTATAATGTCATCAACTTTGATAGTCATAGCAATTGCTTGTCTTACTCTTACATCGTTGAAAGGTGCTTTAGCTGTATTAAATCCAATATAGTCGATTCCTAAAGATGGCTCTTCTAAGAATACTAGATTTTTATCTTCTCTTACTCTATCTTTATCCATTCCTTCTAGATCGTAAGCTATATCAATTTCTCCAGTTTCAAGTCCTATAGTTCTATTAGTTGCTTCAGATATTGCTCTGATTATAACATTTTTAATAGGAGTTTCTCCCATGAAATAATCTGGGTTTGCTTCAAGTATGATTCTATCTCCAGAAGCCCAAGATATAAATTTATATGGTCCTGTTCCAACTGGATGTTGCCCATAAGAATCTCCATACTCTTTAACTGCTTTTTCATTAAGAATAGCTGCAGTTGGATGGCTTAAGTGACTTAATAAAGCTCCAAATGGTTGTTTAGTTATTACTTTAACAGTATAATCATCAACTATTTCTACTCTATCTAAAGTTCCTATGATGTGAGAAACTTGAGGTGAGCTCTTCATTCTATCTAAACTAAATTTAACATCTTTTGCTGTTAATGGTTCTCCATTGTGGAATTTAACTCCTTTTCTTAAATGGAAAATTGTTGTTACCCCATCTGGTTGCTCCCAACTTTCTGCTAGAGCTGGAACAACGTTCATATTATCATCTTGATCTACTAATCTATCATATATTTGAACTGTTACTTTAGATGATGGTGCATCGTTTGTTGCATGTGGATCTAAAGATTTAGCATCTGCTCCGTTAGCAACTATTAAAGTATCTCTAACTTCTCCTTTACCTGATTTAGTTTCTTTCTCTCCACCACAAGAAACAAAAAGTAATACTGACAGTACTGCCATAATTAATAGATGTAGCTTCTTCTTCATACTTTTCCTCCTAAAATATTTTGTTTTCATCTTGAAAAAATCGCTTCCAAAATGCTTTTTTTATAAAGTGTCCTTTTATAGTTTTTTATTTTCTAAAAAAACACTCTTTCTATATTAAGGATACAACATTTTTAAAATAAGTAAAGACCCATATCCTTAAATTTTGCATTTTAGAAATTAACACATAAAAAGAATGTACTATTTATTAGGCTTTTAGTCAAATTTATAAAATTTATATGATAGATATAAATTTTATATATGATTAGTTAAGAGAACATTTTATATACATAAATACTATTTTTTTAGCATAATTCCAAAGTATTCTTCCATTTTATTTTGAAAAAAAAATTTAATTTTTTATTTTTTTGAATAAATTTTAGCCGCAATATATGCTGTAACAGGAACAGCTATTAAAATTCCGATACTACCACATAATGCTCTTAAAATTTCCACCACTATCGATTCAAAATTCAATATTCTAATTGAAGGGTATTGATCTTTCTGCATATATATAAATATTGATGTCATTAAACTGCTTCCTATATATGCTAATATAAGAGTATTGATCATAGTTCCTATAATATCACTACCTATCCTCATTCCAGAATAGAATAACTCTTTTCTATGAATATCTCTATTTTTTTCCTTTAACTCGTTTAGTGCTGAAGCTATAGACATTGCCACATCCATAACTGCTCCCATACTTCCTAAAATAACCCCTGCTGATATCATCTCTTTAACCTTTATATTTCCTAACATAGAAGCATAATTTAAAGTCTCTGTTGTTACATATCCTGTTAATCTCATAGTATTCACAAAGGTATATGATAAAGCTCCTGCTATTATTACTCCACCAAAGGATCCTATTATTGCAACTACACCTTTTCTATTAAACCCTGTCATTAAATATATAGTAACTACTGAAGCAAAAAGTGCTACTATAACAGATAATAGTATTGGAGAGTATCCTAAAATTATTCCAGGTAGGAAAATTTTATATATAAATAAGATTACCAATAATAAAGCTATCATTGCTTTAAACCCTTTAAATTTAGCAAGTAATAAAACTATCAGCACAAATATTCCTGTAAGATATAAAATATCCATTCTCTTGTCTATATCTGCTATATAGTATTTTTCATTTCCTTCATCATCTACTTCATAGTATAGTACTACCCTATCTCCCTCTTTTACATTTATATTAAAAGCTTCCTCTCTATAAATTGGAAATTCAACTAAAATTGTATTTCCCTCTCTTGGACCTTCAGCTATAACTACACTATACAGCATTATCTCCTTCAGTTCTTCTACCTCTTCTTCTGGTGAAAGGCAATCTTCTAATTTTAAGATTCTTCCCTTTAGGTATTCTTCTTGAGCTGAAACACTTATAGAAAATATTGAAAATATCATTAATACTACTAATACAAATTTTTTCATAATCCTCTCCTACAATTTCTTTACTCTTCATTAATTAATAGGATACTTCATAATCATTAAAAATTCAATTTATTTTTAATAATTATAAAAAAACGAGGATAAATATCCTCGTTTTTAGCAACTTTAAATAATTATTTTCTGATTCCAAGTCTAGCGATAAGGTTTCTGTATCCTTCAAGATCTTTCTTAGTTAGGTAAGCTAGTAATCTTTTTCTTTGTCCTACCATTTTTAATAATCCTAATCTTGAGTGGAAGTCTTTTTTGTGAACTCTTAGGTGATCTGTTAAGTGATTGATTTTTTCAGTTAATAGAGCGATTTGTACTTCAGTTGATCCAGTATCTCCTTCGAATTTTCCATATTCTTTGATTATTTCTGCTTTACTTCTCATAGCCATTTTTATGTTTCCTCCTAAATCATAATATTATCTAAGCTAAGTAATACGGGGCTAATCGTAAAACTGAGCTCAAATTACATTCATTCTATCATAATTTTTATTAAAAGTAAATAATTATTTTTCCTCTTCTACTTTTTCTTTAATATTTTTTTCTTCTTCTATTTTTTCTACTATCTCTTCTTTTTCAGCTTCTATCTTTTCAGACTCAACTTCTTCACTAGTTTCTACTTTTACCTCTTCACTCTCTTTTGATTTAAAGATATCTTCTCCTCTCATAAGAGCTTCAAAGTCTTCTCTATTTAAAGTTTCTTTCTCTAATAATGCTTTAGCAACTCTATCTAAAGAGTCATAGTTTTCTTGTAACATTTTTATAGTTTCAGCATACATTTCAGAGATAATTCCTCTTATCTCATCATCTACCTCTTTACCAGTAGTATCACTGTAATATTTTTGTTGGAAAAGATCTCCTTCTTTTGTATTATCTAATAACATAGGTCCAAACTTGCTAGTCATTCCAAATCTTGTTACTAGAGCATGAGCTATTGCAGTAGCTCTCTCTATATCATTACTTGCTCCTGTTGTTATGTCATTAAATACAATTTGCTCTGCTGCTCTTCCACCAAATAATACTCTTATATCATCTAAGAACTCACTTTTGAATTTATAGCTTCTCTCCTCTTCTGGAAGTGCCATTGTAAATCCTCCAGCCATTCCCCTAGGTACAATAGTAATCTTATGCACAGGATCTGTATTTGGTAGTAAATAATGCATTAGAGCATGTCCTGCTTCATGGTAAGCAGTTATCAATCTTTCTTTTTCAATTACAACTTTAGATTTTCTTTCTGGTCCTATACTTACTTTTTCAGATGCTTCTTCTAAGTCAGCCATATTGATCTCATCTCTTCCAGCTCTTGCTGCTAAAATAGCTGCCTCATTTAACATATTTGCTAAATCTGCCCCTACAAATCCTGGAGTTTTCTTAGCAATTACAGACAAGTCCACATCTTTAGCTAATTTTTTACCTCTAGCATGAACTTTTAAAATCTCTTCTCTTCCTTTAATATCAGGATTATCAACTACAACTTGTCTATCAAATCTTCCTGGTCTCATTAAAGCTTTATCTAATATTTCAGGTCTGTTTGTCGCTGCTAAAACAATAATTGTTTCATCAGTACCAAATCCATCCATCTCAACAAGAAGTTGGTTCAAAGTTTGTTCTCTTTCATCATTTCCTCCACCTTGACCAGAACCTCTTTTTCTACCTACAGCATCTATCTCATCTATAAATATGATACATGGAGCACTTTTTCTTGCTTTATTAAATAGATCTCTTACTCTTGAAGCTCCAACTCCAACAAACATCTCTACAAACTCAGATCCAGACATGCTGAAAAATGGTACCTTAGCTTCTCCAGCAACAGCTTTAGCTAATAAAGTTTTACCTGTTCCTGGTCCTCCTAATAAAAGTACCCCTTTAGGAATTTTAGCTCCTATCTTTTTAAACTTTTCAGGCTCTTTTAAGAAACTTACAACCTCTTCCAATTCAATTTTAGCCTCTGGAATACCTGCAACATCTGCAAAAGTTACCTTTGAAATCTCTTCTCCATTGTCCTTTGCCTTAGATTTGCCCATATTAAAGATTTGTGGTCCTCCACCACTACCTTTATTCATTCTATTTAGCATAAATACCCATACACCTATAAGAAGTAACATAGGGAACCAAGATACTAATACATTTACAAGGAATGGAAGTTCTTGTGGTGGTAATGAAGCTACTTCTGTTCCATAAGTGTTTAGAACTTTTACCATATTAGGATCATCTCCTAATCTATTAGTAATCATTCTAGCTTTAAATGTTTTTCCCTCTTCTCCTTCAGAAGTTTGTGCTACTTCACCATATACATACCCCTCTTTTTCATTAACCTTTTTTATCTCTGAATTTTCAATTTTTTGAATAAATTGGCTATATCCAATTTCATTACTTGCAGTAGTATTTACATCTTTTAAGAATGATGAACTTGACATTGCTATTGTGATTATAAATAATAGCATTATAAAGGCTTTAAAATTAAATTTTCCACCTAATTTCTTCATCTTTTTTATATTTCTATTTTTTTCATCATCATCATTAGATTTTTGGTTTAAACCATCTCTTAATTTAGATTTTAACTCTTCTTTTCTCTTTTTTATCTCATCATTTTCTTTATCTTCTTTTTTCTCTTCAGTGTTGTCTTTTGCTTTATCTTTTTGTTCTTCAGTAGAGTTATTTTCTTCCTCTATATATAGTACCTTCTCTTCAAATAAATTTTCCTTGCTCAACTAATGCTCCTCCTTATACTCAATTTAATACAGTTGCCCTTTTGTAAGTTTTTATAATTTTCACTTCCCTTTACTCCAGCAATCCATATTATCTCATTTTTAAATATAACTATTGGTATATTTTCTCTCTCTTCCTTAGGAACTTTTTCATTTATAAGTATATCTTTTATTTTTTTATAATTTTTCATTCCCATAGGAACTATTCTATCCCCATCTTTTTTACTTCTAACAAGTAATTCATCTCCGATTTTTAAATTTGTATAGAAATTATTTTTATTATAAACTATCTTATCACTTTCAATAGCCTCAATTATATAATCTCCAAATTTAATCTGACCAGGGATCTTTAAAACTTTTTCTTCAATACCTTCAAATCTTTCTCTATTTTCAATTATACTGAGATAGTTATAATCCTTTCTCAATATATAATTTCCATTTAGAGAAATATCTTTGCTCCCTCCTTTATTTAAAATCTCTTCTATTCCAGATATTTTTTTTCTAGTTACCTCTATATCATAACTATATAAATATTGTAATAATACCTTTCTTAGAAGATATCTGTCTAACTTTTGCAATTTTTCTATAGATAATTTTCCATTTACAAGATAATCCTCTAAATTTATATTTAAAGCTCTATTTACCTCTCTTATCTCTTCAATCAGAGCATACAATCTATCTTTAAATTTAGGATTATATCTTTTTTCTATAAATGGTATTAAATCTAATCTAATACTATTTCTTGTAAACTCATTTTCAAAATTTGTTTTATCTATTCTATACTCTATTCCATTAGAATCTAAATAGTTTACAATATCTTTTTTATAGATTTCAGAAATTGGACGAATATATCTGTCACGTTTAGAAACTATACCTTCTAACCCTTCTAACCCTGCACCACGAACCAATCTAAACATAAATGTTTCTAATTGATCATCTTTATTGTGTGCAAGAGCTATCTTATTAGCTTTCTCTTGAATAAAAATCTCATTAAAAAGATTATATCTAGCTTCTCTACCTGCTTCTTCTAAAGTCAATCCCTCTTTTTTACCTAATGTAGTTATATCTATTTTTCTGCTAAAAACTTTTAATCCTTTTTTCTTTCCATATTCTAAAGAGAATCTCTCATCTCCATCAGAGGCTTCTCCCCTTAAAAGATGATTTATATGAACTAAAATTATTTCAAACTCAATCTCTTCTTTTAATTTCAATAACATCTCTGTTAAAAAAACTGAGTCTGGACCACCAGAAAAACCTACAACTATTCTATCATTTTTTTCAATAAGATTTTCCCTTAAATTCTTCCTTTGAATCCCTTTATATAGCTCCATAAAATCTCCAATCCATTTCCTTAAAATTATAACATACTTCCCTACTTTTTTTCAAACTATTTAAAAATAATCTCATGTTTCTTTGTCTTATAATTAAAGAAAATATTTATATTCTCTCTTTTATTTGTAAAGATATTATATTTAAACTCTTCTAATTCACTATTTTTATGTCCCTCTCTAACACTTTTAAATTCACTATCTTTTATCAATTGATTGTGTAATTCACTATTTTTATTGCTTTTTAACCATTCTGGATATGATCCTGGCTTTCCTAAAGCTAGATAATCATATTTTAAAAATTCAACAAATATATCTAAATCTTTCAAATTATTTTCCACATAAAAATCATATAAAATATTAAAAAGTGCTACCTCTTTGTGACTAATTTTTAAATACTCTTTCTTATCATAGTAATCTGCTATTTTCTCAAAAAAAGTAAAAGCACTATCAAAATTATTCTTTATAACAAAATCACAAGTGTAACTAAATTTTTCAGAGTTATAATAGTAATCTAACATCTTTTCCAGATTTTTTAGTTTTACTAATTCACCAAAACTTATAAACTTATTTGAAAAAACCTCATATGGTGGTTTAGAATAATATTTATATTGATACTTTTCAACCTCATCATACATCTGAGTTCCCTTTAACAGTTTTAAAAATCCAAGTTGAATCATCTCAGGTTTTAAATTATATACATAGTTAAAAGAATCTTTAAAAATATCGTATGTCTCATATGGCAATCCTGCTATTAGATCTAAGTGCAAGTGAATGTTTCTACTGATTCTTCTTACATTGTGAGCTAGTTTATCAAGAATATTATTTCTTTTAATAGCCACCATTGTTTCAGGATTTATACTTTGAACTCCTATTTCAAATTGAAAATATCCCTTTGGCACTTTTTCTAAAAAGTCTAAAGTTTCATCATCAAAAATATTAGCATTTATCTCAAAATGGAAAGTTATCCCCTCTCTATAATTTTCAAGAAGAAATTTCCAAATTTCCATATATCTCTCTTTTTTTAAGTTAAAAGTTCTATCTACAAATTTTAAAAGTTTAATTGGAGAGTCTAAAAATCTTTTCAGATCCTTTTTCACTCTATCTAAACTATAATATCTCACTGTTTTATCTATTGAAGACAGACAATATGAACAACTAAAAGGACACCCTCTTGAACTTTCATAATAGAAAATCTTTGTTCTATCCTCTAACTCCCAATCCTCATATGGAAATGGAACTATATCTAAATTCTCTATTATAGGTTCAATTCCATTAAAAATTATCTCTCCATTCTCTCTATAAACAACTCCAAGTGCTTTCTTATCTTTTTTAGTTAAAAAGTTTAAAATAACTTTTTCCCCTTCTCCCAATAATAGAGCATCTACCTCTGGCATATTTGCCATAAATTTTTCCCATTTATACGATACCTCAGGACCACCTAAAATAATTTCAACATTAGGTAGTACTTTTTTTAACTCTCTTACTATTTCAACAACATACTCTTTATTCCAAATATATGTTGAAAAGATAATTTTATCAGGATTTAATTCATAAATATCCTTAATAATATTAAACACTTGATTATTTATATTTGTTTCATAAATCTCTATTTTCAGATCACTATTTGCCTCTACATATTTTTTTAGATATCTAACTGCTAAATTTAGATGTACATACTGGCTATTTATTCCAGCCAAAACTATTTTACTCACTATTTGTTCTCCTTATTCTTTCTTTGAAATTCTAAATGTTCTCTATATGTTTTACTGAAAAAGTGTCCCCCATCTCCCTTAGCTACAAAGAATAGATAATCTGTTTTTGCTGGGTTATAAGCTGCTTCAACAGATACTACACTTGGATTTGATATTGGAGCTGGTGGAAGTCCCTTATATTTATATGTATTATATGGAGAATCTATCTCTAAATCCTTATAATACATTCTTTTCTTCTTATAATTATATACAAAATTAACTGTTGCATCAGAGGCTAATTTCATTCCCTTATCCATTCTATTATAAAAAACAGATGCCATTAAAGGTTTTTCCTCATCTAACTTTGCCTCTCTCTCTAATATTGATGCCATTATCAATTTTTGATAAAATTCCTCTTTATTTGGATAGTTTTCAGGTGGAAATTTTTTCAAAAACTCTCTCAATAAAGTTCTTAAAATTAATCTCTCATCATAATTTTCTGGAATATAATAAGTTTCTGGGTATAGATACCCCTCAAAATTTCCATTAGGTGTAGGATATGGAAATTCTATCTCATTAAATGTCTTATAAAACTTATCCTTGTCTATCTTACCCATCTTCTCTAAAAGCTCAGCTATCTCAGCTACACTGTATCCTTCAGGTATTGTCAATCTAAATACCTTATCCTTTCCCTCTTCAAGAACATCAATAAGCTCTTTCATATTTAAATTACCTTTTAACTCATAGTAACCAGCTTTTATTCCTTTGCCTTCATTTCTATATTTTAAATACCCTTTAAATATTATATTTTTAGAAATTGGTAAAACTGATAAAGATTTTTTTAAAGGAACATCACTTTTTATCTCTATTACTTTAGCATATTTTTCAGGCTTATTTATCTCATGATAAATATACCCTACTCCTCCACCAATAATTATCATTACTACTATAAGTAAATATATTAATTTTTTCATAACTTTCTCCTCTAGAACTTTCTTTATATTATAGCATAATCTTACTCTCTAGCAAGAAAAAAGAAATACCTTAAAAATTATATTCCTTATATCAAATTTTTTCAAGTTTTTAATAAATTTTTAGACAAACAAAAAAGCTGCAGATTAACTGCAGCTTTAATATTATTCTAAGCTATTATTTTGATGCTGGTTCTATATGACCATAATCTCCATCTTTTCTCTTATAAACTATATTCATTTCACCAGTTTCACAGTTAGTAAATGGATAGAATGTTCTATTTAACATTTCAAGTTGAAGAATAGCTTCTTCTATATCCATAGGTTTTGCTGGTAATAAAACCTTAACTATGTTAACTGCTGCTTCTTTTTCAACTGTGTTAGTTTCAGGATTATATTTTATTTTTCTAACTCCAGTTGCTTGTCCATAGTTTGCGTTTCTTTTTTCTTTATGTTTCTTTAATTGTCCCTCTATAATATCAGAAACTTGATCTATAGCTGCGTATAAATCTACATCTGAGCAAGTTGCTTTTAGTGTACTTCCACTTAGATATGCTAATACTTCAGCTGTATGATTGCTTCCTGTTTTTGTTTTAACTGCTGATAAGCTAACATCTAATTCTATAATACTGTCGTGATACTTTTCAACCCTCCCTAGTTTGCTTTCTGCATACTTTCTAATTGCATCAGTTACAACTAATTGTTTTCCATGGATAGACATTTTCATAATACCACTTCCTTTTTGTTCTGCAAGTTCCATTTGCTTTGTACTATATTATACAAGAAACTTATCAAATTTCCTTTTTTATTTTTAAAAAAATTTTTTTATTCTTCAGTTTCTAGAACACCTTTTTTCAAATATAGTTTTTTATTTGATATTTGAGCTAGATCTTTAGAGTGAGTTACAACAATTATTGTTTGCTTTCTATTTTTATTTATTTCTTTTAAAATATTAAAGATTGTTTCACTTGTTTCTTCATCTAAGTTTCCAGTAGGTTCATCAGCTAATAAAATTTTAGGTGAGTTTATCAAAGCTCTAGCTATGGCTACCCTTTGTTTTTCTCCTCCTGATAATTGTGATGGTTTATGGTGTACTCTTTCTTCTAGTCCCACAGATTTTAAAAGTTCCATGGCTCTTTTTTCTATCTCTGATTTATTAGAAAAATCATCTATAAGAGCTGGTAACATAACATTTTCTAAAGCTGTAAACTCTGGAAGAAGATAATGAAATTGAAATACAAATCCTAACATTCTATTTTTCAATCTATCTTTCTCTACATCTGAAAGAACATCTACTTCCTTTCCATCTATAAATATTTTTCCACCATCTATCTTATCTAAAAGACCAATTACATTTAAAAGAGTAGATTTTCCAGAACCTGATCTACCTAAAATAGAGATAAACTCTCCCTCTTCTACTGATAGATTTAGATTTCTAATTATATGTAGCTTGTCTACACTTCCACTATAATATTTTTCAATATTCTCCAATCTTAATATCTCATTACTCATGTCTTAATGCCTCCACTGTCTCTAATTTTGCTGCTCTATATGCTGGGAATACACTTGATACAAATATAATTCCAAGATTTGCTCCTATTATTATCAATATCTCTTTAAATGAAATTTCTACTGGTATCTTTGTCAAATAATAGATTGATGTTACAAATGCAAGAGTATAATTTTTTATATACCATAACATTCCTAATGCTATCAGAGTTCCAATAACTATTCCTGCTACTCCTAAAATCATACCCTGTATCAAAAATATCTTCATGATACTCTTTCTAGAAAATCCCATTGATCTCATTATACCAATATCTTTTATCTTCTCTCTAACTAACATATTCAAAGTTACCCATACAACAAACCCTGCTATAATAACAATAAGAGAAAAAACCATAATCATAACTGTTTTTTCAAGAGAAAGAGCTGACAGAAGATTTCTATTTAGCTCTCCCCATGTTCTTGAAAAAGCCCCTAACTTAGTCATTATCTCATTTGCTACCTCTGGTGCTTTATATGGATCATTTAAAACTACATCAATTTTATTAACTGTATCTCCACTATACATCATATATTGAGCTGCTTTTAAAGGCATTATAATCATATTAATGTCATAGTCATAATATCCACTTTGAAATATTCCATCTATTTTAAATTTTATCTCTCTATTTTCAGATGAAATAATTGTTACTTCATCTCCTATACTAGCTCCTATATTTTTAGCTAACTCTTTTCCTATCAATAAACCATTTATTTTATTAGGGTTTATACTTCCCTCATATAATTTTTTATCAAGATCCATAGCTTTTCTAGCACTTTCCAGATCAAATCCCTCTATTCTAACTCCAGCTATATATCCCCCATAGACACCATTATATTTAAAAATACCCTGTGTCTCTATACTTGGTACTGCTCCTTTAACATTATTCAACTTTTCTATCTCACTTTTTAACTCTTTGTAATCTGACATATTCTCTCCATTTGAAACTAACACATGACTAGTCATTGAAAGAATACTATCAATCATATTTTTATCAAGTCCATTAGCTATACCTATTGATACAACTAAAACTATAATTCCTATTGCTATTCCTAACATTGAAATTAAACTTTGTCTCTTTCTTTCAAAAATATGTTTTTTTGCTATAAAAAATTCTACCATTTTCTGTCCTCTCTATCGTGTTTTTTCTATTTCAAAGTCAACTTTTTCAATCTCTCCATCAGAAGAAACTATAGTTACCTGATATTTTCCAGCTTTAAGATTCAGTTTTCTCTCGCTTTCTCTTCCTTCTCCTATATACTCTCCATTTATATACCAATAAATATTTTGTTTCTTCAAGTTAGCTATCTTTATAATTATATCCTTTTCTCCATCAAAATCTTTAGGAAGTATAATTTTTAGATTTTTTACTGGATATATAAATTTTACACTTTTTTTCTTTATCCTGTTGCTATATAAAGTTGAAATATCTCTATTTTCTTTGATTAAATAATTAATAACCTCTATTGGATAATTTAAAACTATCTCCTCTCTACTATTTACAAATTCACTATCCCTTGAGTCTACCTCTTTTCCATCCTCAGTTACAAAAATCTTTTTGTAATATGGAGATGTTTTCAGAGGCTTTACATCACTTGGATAATAAATCTCTTTAAAAGGTATATCATATTTTAATCTATATCCAGTTTCTTTGTCCACCTTTATTTTTAACATATGATCTTCAGGAAGAGTAAACTCCTTCTCCTTACAAGATAAAATATTAAATATATTAAAAAGTAACTTACCAGAAGTTTTAACTCCAGTTAAATTTATATTTCCCTTTCCTGTAAAATCTCCCGTCCATACTACCACTGTCCACTCTGGTGTCACTCCTGCTGCCCAACCATCTTTTCTTCCATAGCTCGTTCCTGTTTTCCAAGAGATTGGATTTTTTTCTATATACATTCTCTCTAATCCTGGACGTTGTAGCTCTTTTATAGTGTCTAATGTTAAATATGCACTTCCTTTTGACAGAAGTTGTTCTTCCTCTACTAAAGCTTGTGTTTTAATATATTTAAGATCTTTAAAATTCCCATAGTTTGCTAAACCTGTATAAAGTTTAGCTATATCTTCAACTTTTAACTCCTTAGTTCCTAAAATAAGAGAAAGCCCATATCTCGATACATCACTATCTTTAAATCCCAATACCTGCTTTAAAAAATAGAAAAATCTCTCCTCTCCATACTCTCTCAACAAGTTTACAAAGGGGATATTTAAAGATTTTATCAGTGCCTCTCTAATCTCTATCATTCCATAATATTTTTTATTAGCATTTTGAGGGGTGAAGTTTGAAAAATATAGAGGTACATCTGGGACTTTTGATTGTGGCGCAACTAATCCATCATCTATGGCTAGAGCAAAAAGAAAAGGCTTTAACACCGAACCTGGAGATCTTAAAGCTGTTATCCCATCAACTTGTCCATTGCTCTTTTCATCAAAAAATTCCTGTGAACCTATATAGGCCTTTACCTCATAGTTTCTGTTGTTAACTACCATTACAGCTATATTGGGAATCCCTTCACTTCTCAAATACTCACTATAATCTTTTACAACTTTTTCTATCTTACTTTGTAACTCTCTATCAATAGTTGTTTTTATTATCTTATCACTATTTTCATTTATTACTCTTCTTGTAAAGTGTGGAGCTATACTTTTAAAATAATATCTCTGCTTTGGTATAGGCTCTTTTATAGAAAGAGTGTGTTGTGACTCACTTATAACTTTTCTATCCTTTAACTTTTTTAAAAGTAAATTTCTTTTTTTTATTAATCTATCTCTGTTTTTCTCTACATGAATAAGCCCAGGAGAGTTAGGCAACACTGCTAAAAGTGCTGCCTCTCCCCAAGTAAGCTCATTTGGCTCTTTTTGAAAATATAAAAGCGATGCTGTCTTATATCCTACAATATTTCCACCATATGGAGCATTATTTAGATATATTCTCAATATCTCATCTTTATCAAAATTTCTATCTAATTTTAGAGCTTGTACTATCTCAATATACTTATTAAAATAACTTCTCTTTTTAGGATTCAATATCTTTACTACTTGCATATCTATGGTACTTGCCCCTGTTCTCTGCCTACTAAAAATATTATCTTTTACAGCTCTTATTATAGCTTTAAAATCAACTCCATTATGAGAGTAAAACTTTCTATCTTCAAAATTTAAAACTGCCTCTTTCAGCTTTTCAGGAATCTTCTCTTCACTTTTTAGATGCCATTGTTCATCTTTATTTAGATATACACCTAAAATTTTATCTTTCTCGTCAAGCACCATTTGACTATATCTACTTTCAAAACTCTCTTCCATCTTTTCTATATTAAAAGTCAGATATATTTTTAGTGTTACCCCTAATATAAAAATCAAAAATATTAGTGGTATATAATAAAGCTTTTTCATTATTTAACCTCAACTTCAGTTCCTTTTAAATAAGCTTCATAATTTTTATCATACATAGCCTCTGCCATTGTTCCTGGTAATCTATATCTTCCCTTTGTTACACTGTTAATTTTAACAAAGAAACTATTTCTTCCTGAATCATAATTATCAAAAGAGAAGAACCACATTATTCTATCATCTCTAATATCTTCATAATCAACATATGTATCCTCTGTTTTTTCCTCTACCCACTTAGGATAATCTTGATTTAAAGCTCTTAGATTTTCTATCTCCCAACCAGTTGGCAACACTTGAGTTAAAGCTACATTATTTATAGAGAAATATCTCTCTACATCATCACTAGGTAAAACTCTTACTTCTAACCAAAATGATTTTCCACTCTCTAAAGATTTTACAAACTCTTCTGATTGCTCTTTTCCATTTAAATCGTAGTAGTGTCTTTCTAGTTTAATATTTTTAGAGATATTTTCTCCCTCATAGTTAATAGGAACACCTTCCCAATAATAATTAACATATATCTCTTTTCCATCATTAGCTCTTACTTTTATATTTTTAATATCTTCTGAAAGATTTTCAATATAATCTTCATCACTTGAGATAAATTTTCTAGTTTTTCTATTGATTTCAAGAATAGCTTTTAACTTCTCTTTCTCTTTATTTTCTTTTATCTCTGCCATAGTTAAAAGAGAGTAAGCACTACTTTGAGTAGATAGCCACTCTTGAGATTGAAGAACTTTTACTATCTCATTATAAAGATTTTTCTCTATTTTCTCATAGATAGTATAGTAAGCACTTAATACTATTGCCTTGTCTTTAAGCCTTGAACCATAGCTACTTGAATAATATTCATAACTAGCTTTAGGAATCTCTATTGAAAGCTTATCCCCTATCTCTCTAGCCATCTTCTCATCACCAGAAAGTTTATATGTAGCTGCTAAATACCATTGACTTGGAACTAACATCTTATCTAAGTAATTTTCATACATCAAGTTCATCTCACTGATATCTGGCTCTCCTGCCAATGCCAATAGATAAAGAGTATAAGCTTTTAGATCTATATCTCCACTATAATTTTTAGCCTGTTGTTTACTAAATCTCAACCATTTCTCATACATATCATTAGGTATGTAATAACCTCTATCTTTAGCATTTATTAAAAAATGTCCAACATAGTTAGTTGCCCATAAATTACTATCTGAACCTCCTATCCAATATGAGAAAGACCCATCATTTAATTGAAATCTTGAAAGTCTAGCAATTCCACTATTAATATTTTTAGTTATCTCTTTCATATTAAAGTTCTTTTCATATGATAGTTTTGATATAAATAGTTGTGGGAAAACACTTGAAGTAGTTTGCTCTACACAACCATAAGGGTATCTAATTAACCATTGTAATCTCTCATCTATTGCTAAAATAGGTGAAGATGAAATAGTCACCCTACTATTTACACTGCCACTTACAAACTCTTTTGGTGCATTGAAATTCTGTTCATTGTCTACACTTTTTACTTCATTAATATAAATATATGGAGAATTTGAATTTATATCTATCTCTGTTATCTCTTCATAATCATATTTTGAAGAATCCACAGATATTTTTATCTTCTCCACTCCTATTTTATTTGGAACTTTTATTTTAAAGAATAGAGTTTTCTTCTCTTTATTCTTTAACTCAACTTCTTCTTTTTGAATTTCACCATTGAACTCTAAACTTACTTTTATATCTCCTATTCCATCTTCTAAAGCAAAAATTTCCACTGGAATAGTCAATTCATCTCCAACTTTTAAACTTCTTGGAATTGAACTATTTAACACAACAGGAGCTTTTACTAAAATCTCTTTTTCAGCACTTCCATATTTTTCAAAATCAGCACCTACTACCATTACTTTAACAGCTCCCATATAGTTTGGCATTAAGAACTCAACTTCACCTTCTCCATTTTCATCTGTGGAAAGTACACCTTTAAACATAACAACAGGCTTAAATCTCTCTGCATCCTCTATTCCTAATTGTTTACTTCTACTTTTATTAGCCATTAAAGATTCAGCTAAGAAATCTCCACCTCCTGCTTTTAAAACTTGATGTACCTCTCCAAAAGTTTTTCCTATAATCTCATTATAGTTGTCAAAAGCTGAGATTTGCAGTGCCTCTTTTTGATAGAAGTATTTCCAAGGATTTGGTGTTTTAAATCCTGTAATATCTAAAAGTCCCTCATCTACAACAGCAACTGTATAATCTATTTTACTATTAGCTCTATTTTTTACCTTAACTTTAAAAGTTTCATTTGGTTTTATCTCATCTGGAGCTGAGATATCTAAATTTAACTTAGTAGAATCATCTTTTACCATTAATGGTACTGCTCCATATAATCTCAATGGTCTATCATTTGTATAGTTTTCATAATCTTGGAATAGTGCAACTGTTACATAGGCATTTGGGAACATTTCCTCGCTAATTTCTACCTCTTCAACATTCTCTATTCCCTCTACATCTTTCCAATATCTTTTCAAAATTTGTCCAGATTTTTCAACAGTTACTAAAGCTCTTGCTCCCTTTTCTCCCTCGTAGTATATTTTAGCTTTATCTCCAATATTGTATTGCTCTTTATCTGTTTTTATTTTTAAGGTATCTATTTTTTTACTAATACTAGAATCTATCCAAGTACTTGCATATAAATTTACCCCTGTCTTTTGTCCTGTTGCAAGATCTTCAACCTCAACTAAAATTTCCCCTGTTCCATTAATTTCACAATCTATTAAATATGGTTTGTCTGAAGATACAAACTCTTTTTCAGAGATTAAAGTTGTATTACTATCTGTTTTTATTGATTTTAGGAAACTTCCATAGTCACTATAATCCCACCACCAAGAGTACTCATTTCTATATATTCTATATTTTAATTTTCTTCCTGCTACCAATTCCTTTCCATCATTAGTTACAGATATTACTTTAATATTAAGTTTATCTCCACTTTTAATATAATCTCTTCCACTATTTTCAATTCCTACATATGTATCAAATTTTTTCAATAAAATTTCCTCTATATTAGTTACTGGTCTACCACCAGTTTCTAAAACTCTTGTAACTATTCTTCCAGTTAAATTGATATTTGAAGGAGATATTTTTTCTACATTATATGTAATTTCTCCTCTTCCATCTTTGTTTAAAACTCCATTTTTTTGATCATTATAATAAAAACTATAAGTTGTAGGATCTTTAAAGATATAGTTTTTATACTTCTCAAAAGAGATCTCTTCCTCTCTTACTTCCAATTCACTTGTATATTTCAGATCACTTCCTGGAGCTCCAAAAAGATAATCTGATTTTACACTATATTTCAACTCTTTCTCTTGAGATAGATCTACCTCTTTAGGAACTTCAGTTTCCACTTTTATTTTATAAGGAACTATTGTTTCAACAGGTATATCCTTTTGAAACTTATCTCCACCTAATTCAACCTCTACCTTCCATAAACCAGTTTCTGAATCTTGATTAGTTTCAATCTCAAAAGTGTAGAATCCATTTTTACTATCTTTTATAACTCTATTCTCAATAAATTTTTCTCCTCTAGGTGTATAAACATTTACCTTTATAGGTTGCCCCTCTGGGAAAATACTTTTATTACTTCTAGCTATAACAGAGAAATAAATTTTATCTCCAGGTCTATAAATTCCTCTATCTGTATATAAGAACCCTTTTACACCTTTGCTACTATAAATTCCATCAACTGCAAATCCCTCATATGAAAGTTGAGAGTCATCAAATTTTAAAATTGATTTCTCCTCTCCTTTTTCACTAAGTAGATAAAAAATCTTATCGCTGTTATTAAAAATAACCTCTCCATTTTCATCAGTTACTTTCTCTTCTAAAAGTTGATTATTCGTTGTTATAGCCTTAACTTTAGCCCCTTTTACTAAAGAGTTATCTGTTATATTAAGAACATTTACTACAATGTTATCTTTTGTCTTTTGTGCTACCATTGCATTATCTGACAACATAACAACTTTTCCAATCTTTCCATTGTTCTCAAAGAAACTATATTTTTTCCAATTTTCTACATCATCTGGAAACTTATAATCTATCCCTTTCTCATCAAAAGATAGTTCAACTATATAAAATCCCTTTTTATCAGCTAAATTTCCTAAATCTATCTCTGTTTGAATCCACTTGTTTTTTATACTATCAAGAGTGTAAGTTTTTTCTAAAATAGTATCTCCTATCTTGTAAAACTCCCCTTGTAAAGCATAGTTAAAAACATTTCCATTTCCTTTAAAATTAAACTCTTGTAAAAATTGTGTAGTGTTATTTTCATAGATTTTCTTCAAAGTGACATTGAGCTTTTTTACATTAAGAGATCTAAAACTTATTCTCTTTTCATTTACCCCAGGCAAAATTATTCCCTCATTTGAGAAAGATATTTTAGGCTCTAAATCTTTAAATGATACAGTGGTCTTATAATTTTCCTTCAGTTCTAAACCATCTTTAGATTTTAAGCCCTCTCTTATCTCAACTTCATAAGTGTCACCTAAATTAAAATCCCCAGTAATTACCACCTTATTTTTAATTTTAACCAAAGTATACGGAATATCACTATTTACTTTTACATAGGCATCAATATCACTATTGAGATCTAAATCTTCAGAGAATCTTATCTCTATACTTTTCTTTCCAGATGAAACTGTTGAAACTTCCACTATATTTAAATATTTTTCCTCTTGTTTTATCTCTTCCTTTTCTTTTTCTAATTCAATATTTGAACTTACCTCTTTATTCTCTTGAACTTTCTCCTGTTCTGCTTCTTTTCCACACCCTAATATAGTAACCAACATCAAAAATGCCAATAACTTTTTCATTTTCCCTCCTTATGTTGCTCCTATCACTTTAAAAATATAGTTTTCAATAGAATATCTCTTAATTTATCATTGCTAATTCTTAGATTAAGTTTTTCTTTTAAATTTTCTATTCTCTGCTCCTCTAAGTATCTCTCTTCATTCAAATTATCCCTATGTATAATCTCCATCTCTTCATCAGAAAACTTATTTATAACCTTTAGGAACTCCTCACCATAATTTTTAAACTTCTGATTTCCTATGCCCCTTATTTTTAACATATCCCATCTATTTTTAGGTTTCTTCTCTGCTAACTCCATAAGTGTCAAATCTGAAAATACAATGTAAGGAGCTACATTTTCCCTCTCAGCAATCTCACTTCTCAACTGATTTAAGTTTTCAAATAGTGGATCTTCATAATAATCAAAGGTTACTTTCTCATCTATTCTTCTAAAAACAGTTATCTCATTTTTTAAGACTTTTCTAGCTCTCTCATTCAATTTTAAAACTGGAAAACTTCCTGCACTTTGCTCTAAATATCCATCTGATATTAAGAAATTTATAAACTCCTCTATCCACTTTATCTCTCTATCCTTTAATATTCCAAAGGTAGAAAGTTTATTATACTCTTTTCTATCCATTTTACTGTCTGAACGTCCAACTAATATATTAGTCAAAGTTGATATTCCAATACTTTCTTTAGCTCTACCTATACAAGATAGAACTTTTTGAGCATCAATTGTTAAATCTTCTACATTTTTAAAAGATTTGCAGTTACTACAATTTCCACAATAATTTTTTATTCTCTTATCTCCAAAATATTTTAAAATATATTCACGATAACAACTTTCTAAATAGGCATACTCCACCATTACATCTAATTTAGCTCTCTTCTCTTTTTTTAAGCTATCCTCTGTCTCTTCATTGGAGTCAATTAGATACTCTTGTACCCCTATATCCTCTTCAAAAAACATCAAGATAGCCTCTGCTGGAGCTCCATCTCTTCCTGCACGTCCTGCCTCTTGGTAGTAACTTTCCATATCCTTAGGAATATTTCTATGTATTACAAACCTTACATTTGATTTATCTATTCCCATTCCAAAAGCATTTGTTGCTACCATTATCTTTATCTCATCTTTAATAAATTTCTCTTGATACTCTTTCCTCTCTTTTTCATTAAGTCCAGCATGATATTTTCCTACATTGTATCCCCTAATATCCTTTAAATATGAGTAAAGATTATCTACCTCTTTTCTTGTTGAGGCATATATTATTCCAGATTTCTTAGGATTTTTCTTCAGATAATCTACAATCCAAGCCTCTGGTACAATATTTCTCACTACCTTAAAAAATATATTCTCTCTATCAAAACCAGCTACATATGAGAAAGGTTCTCTCATCTGAAGTTTATCCTCTATATCTTCCCTTACCTGTGGAGTTGCTGTGGCTGTAAGAGCAAGAATCTGTGGTCTCTTTCCTACCTTCTTTAAAAAGTTTGGTATCTCTAGATAACTTTTTCTAAAATCGTGTCCCCATTGAGATATACAATGTGCCTCATCTACTGCTACCATTGAGATGTCTAACTTCCCAATAAAAGATGAAAACTTCTCATTTTCAAATCTTTCTGGAGCTATATATATTATCTTTACACTGCCACTTTTTATCTTATGAATTGCCTCTATATACTCCTCTTTAGATAGTGTTGAATTAATATATACACTTTTTATTCCTAACAATTTTAAACTATCCACTTGATCTTTCATAAGAGAGATCAAAGGGGAGATTACAAGGGTTATTCCCCTAAATAACAGTGCTGGAATTTGATAACAGATAGATTTTCCTCCTCCTGTACTCATCACCCCTAATGTATCTCTACGTGACAACACTGAGGAGATTATAACCTTCTGCCCCTCTCTAAAATCATCATATCCATATATCTCTTTTAATAATCTTCTAGCTTCTATTTTCATGAACTCACCAATCAAATTTTTTGTTATCTATATTATACCATAACCCTAGAAAATATCTTATGAAATACAATTATTTTATTATTCTTTCATATCAATGGCTATTTTAATAACTCCATCTCTCTTATTTTCAAAAATTTCATACGCTTCCATTATATCTTTAAATTTCATTCTATGAGTAATCAATGGTGTTGCATCTATCTTCTTTTCCTCAATATATTTCATTATCTTATCACAATCACAACCATCTACCCCACCAAATTTAATTGTTAAATTCTTTCCATATATATTTGGCAAAGGCAATACTTGATCTTTTTCATACATAGCCACCAATACAACTGCTTTCATTTTATCCTTCCTTTCTATTTTTTATCTTTTCTTTCATTAATATATATACTCTATAATCTATATTTTAGCAAGGTTATTAATTTATTTTAAATCTTTTGAATAAAAGAATAAAAACATGATATAATATATATTATTTTATTTTCAGGAGGCTTTAAAAATGAGTAACACCATTACATATAAAGAGGTTTTAGAATTAGATAATTATATACTTATTGATGTTAGAACACCTAAGGAATTTGCTAGAGAACCGATTATAGGAGCAATAAATATTCCTGTTCTATTAGATGATGAAAGGGTAACAGTTGGAACTACATATGTTCAACAATCTAAAGAGTTGGCTAAAGAGATTGGGATAAACTGTATATCAAAAAGACTTCCTGAAATTTTTAAACAGGTACAGGAGCTTTCAAAAAAATATAGAAGACTTATTTTCTACTGTGCTAGAGGTGGAATGAGAAGTGGTTCTATGTCTGCTCTTTTTGGCTCTCTTGGTTATAGAGTTTCAAAACTTGAAGGTGGATATAAAGCATATAGAGACTACATAGCTAAAAACACTCCATTAGCTAATGAAGGATTTAAATATATTGTTTTACATGGTAGAACAGGTATTGGAAAAACAAAAATTCTTAATAAATTAGAAGAGTTAGGTTATCCTGTTATGGACTTAGAAAAAATGGCTGATCATAAGGGATCTTTCTTTGGTAATCTATGTGAAAAAAGGCAACAAAGTCAAAAAAGATTTGAAAGTGAAATTTTCCATTTCCTTTTAAATAATAAAAAAGGGTATATTCTTGCTGAAAGTGAAAGTAAAAGAATAGGAGATGCTTATATTCCTGAATCTGTTTATGATTCTCTTGTTTCTGGATATCACTTAATGGCTGATACAACTCTTGAACATAGAATTGAAGTACTTATGGAGGATTATGCCAATGCCTCAAAAGAGGAGTTAAAAACTTCCCTTACTAAAGTTGGACGTTATGTTTCTAAGAAAAATCTTGCTAAATATATGGAGCTTCTTGAAAATGATAAATTGGTTGAACTTGCTACTGATTTAGTGAAGGAATACTATGATCCACTTTACCAAAAGAGTATTGATAAATATATGTTTAATGAGCATATTTTCTACTCAACTACTGATGAGGGGGTAGAAAAGGTTATTGAGTTTTTAAAAGCTCATGGGTTTGAGAAGTAGAAAATGGGGTGTTTCAGTGCACCCCATTTTTAATTTACTTTTCTTTATAGTAACTCTCTATACTTAATATTTTTTCTTTTTAATCTATTTTTCACTGCAAGTTTTGATACTTTTCTAGTTACAATCCAATCTTGAAAAATAAGTTTTTTATCTTTAGATAGTGCATAATCTATGGAATCTAAAAAAATTTCTAATTTTTCTTCTGCTTCCTCAATAGATTTTAATTTTTTCCTAATTTTATATAGCAATAGAAATTCTTTTTTTGTCATAATTTATCTTTCTAATCCCTTCCAAAAATATCTCTTGTGTAAACTTTATCTTTTACATCATCAAGACAGTTATCATATCTATTTGCTACAATTGCTTGACTTAAACTTTTAAATCTTTCTAAATCATTTACAACTTCACTACCAAAGAAAGTAGTTCCATTTTCTAAAGTAGGCTCATAAATAATTACTGTAGCTCCTTTAGCTTTTATTCTTTTCATTACTCCTTGAATTGATGATTGACGGAAGTTATCAGAGTTTGACTTCATAGTTAAACGATATACTCCTACTACTACACTTTTTTCTTTAGAAAGATCCCAAGTACTATTTGCCTCATATCCCCCTGCTATTTCTAAAATGCGATCAGCAATAAAATCTTTTCTTGTTCTATTTGATTCTACTATTGCTGACATCATATTTTGTGGTACATCATCATAATTTGCTAATAGTTGTTTTGTGTCTTTAGGTAAACAATATCCTCCATAACCAAAAGACGGATTATTATAATGAGAACCTATTCTTGGATCTAAGCACACTCCATTTATAATATCAGTTGTATTCAATCCTTTCATTTCTGCATATGTGTCAAGTTCATTAAAATATGAAACTCTTAATGCAAGATATGTATTAGCAAATAATTTAACTGCTTCAGCTTCTGTAAATCCCATAAATAAAGTATCTATATCTTTCTTAATAGCTCCTTCTTTTAAAAGATCTGCAAAAGTATAAGCTGCTTTTACTATTTTTTCATCATTTTTATCCATAGATACTATTATACGTGAAGGATAAAGGTTGTCATATAATGCTTTACTTTCTCTTAAAAACTCTGGACTAAATATTATATTTTTTGTATTATATTTTTTTCTTATAGATTCTGTATATCCTACTGGGATTGTAGATTTTATTATCATAATTGCATCTTTATTAACTTTTAACACTTCTTCAATTACAGATTCAACAGCAGATGTATCAAAATAGTTTCTTTTTGCATCATAATTTGTTGGTGCTGCAACTATTACAAATTCTGCATCCTTGTATGCTGATTCTCCATCTAAAGTTGCTATTAAATTAAGTTCTTTTTCTGCTAAATATTTCTCAATATAATCATCTTGTATAGGCGATTTTTTATTATTTATCATTTCTACTTTTTCAGGAATAATATCTACTGCTACTACATGATTATGTTGAGCTAAAAGAACTGCTAAAGACAATCCAACATATCCTGTTCCTGCCACTACTATTTTTTTATTCATTTTTACCTCTTAAAGTTAATTTTATTTATACATCTCTTCATAGTATTTTTGATAATCTCCACTTGTTACACTCTCTAGCCACTTTTGATTATCTAAATACCATCTTATAGTCTTTTCTATCCCTATTACAAATGGGGTTTCTGGATACCATCCTAACTCTTTTACTATCTTACTTGGATCTATTGCATATCTTGCATCATGTCCTAATCTATCTTGAACATAAGTTATTAGATTATAATTGATCTTTTCTAAATCTGTCTTTAATATTTTTCTATACTCAATTTCATTTTTCATTATTCTTGAAATTGTATCTATTATCAATTTTACTATATTAATATTAGTTTCCTCATTAAAACCACCAATATTATATACTTCTCCTAATCTACCTTTTTCAAGAACTATATCAATTCCCTTGCAATGATCCTCTACATATAACCAATCTCTTACATTCGTTCCATCCCCATATACTGGAAGTGCTTTTCCATGAAGTACATTATTTATAATCAATGGAATTAATTTTTCTGGGAATTGATATGCTCCATAATTATTTGAGCATCTAGTTATATTTATTGGCATATGATAAGTTTCCATATATGCCATAACTAACATATCTGCACTTGCCTTTGATGTTGAATATGGTGATTTAGGTGATAATGGAGTTTCTTCAGTAAAGAATTTAGTTCCAAAAGTTTTTACCTCTCCTCTATTTTCAAGTAAAATATCTAAGTCCTTATCATTAAAAATAAGTTCTTTTCCCTCTAATATATCTTTTTTTAAGCTTCCATAAACTTCATCTGTTGATACTTGTAGATATTTTTTTCCTTCTTTATATATAGGATATCCCTTTTCATCTTTTCCTATTGTCCAAAATTTCTTTGCTGTATCTAAAAGAGTTTGTGTTCCTAGAATATTTGTTTCAAGAAAAAGTTTTGGATTTTCTATACTTCTATCAACATGTGATTCTGCTGCAAAGTTTACAACATAATCAATATCATATTTAGAGAAAATATTTTCTACTAATTCATTATTGCAAATATCTCCTTTTACAAATTCAACTCTATTATCTTTTAACTCTTTTTCTATATTTTTCAAATTTCCAGCATAAGTCAATTTATCAAGAACAACTACAAAAATATCCTTATGTTTATTTAAAATATATTTTAAAAAATTTGCTCCTATAAAGCCTGCTGCCCCTGTTGCTAGATATGTTTTCATTTTAATTTCTCCTTTTTAAATCTATTTTTTAACATATTCATTCCTAATATCATTATATCTTCTTTTAATAAAAATAAAATAAGAAAATAAATAATACTTCCTAAAGAAATTGCAACTAACATAGTTAATAAATTACTTAGATTTAATGTTTTTATAATTAATATAAAAATTCCCATAATACCTGCTGAAATAAAATATTTTAAGTTTTTTAGACTATAAAATTCTATATCTTTCAAATAATTTCTTGTAAAATATAACATTATTATAACACCTGTCAGTTCTGCTATAATTGTTCCAATAGCTGCCCCATTTTGATAATACCTAGGGATCATAATATAATTAAATATAAAATTTATTATAGCTGCTATTGTTACTGAATAAGTATAATATTTTTCTAATCCATGAGGATATAAAATTTGAAAGCCTAAAAAATATGCCAATCCTACTATAAAAAGTATAAATACTAATATTCTCATAGTTAAAATAGAATGAATAAACTTTTCTCCTGCCATTATATAGATAATATTGTCAGTAAGTAAAAATATTCCAACTAAACTAGGGATAGAAATCATTAATATATATTTTAAGGAAAGATTTATATATTTTTTATAATTTTCAGCATCCTTATTCTTTATGCAATTTGAAATTCTAGGTACTAAAACTGTCCCTAATGCTGTAATAAGAATCATAACAAGCCTTATTAATTTATTAGGAACAGTATAATAAGCTACTATCTTATCATTTATATTTCCAAGCATAACTACATCAAGTTGTAAATAAATACTTATTGATAAAGATGCTGCAAATATTATTAATATAGGTTTTAAGTGTCTAAATATATTTAAATCTTTTAATTTTATACCTTTAAATGATAAATATTTTCTAATATTTATTAAATTTAAAATATTAGACCCACTGTTCATTAAAACTACTATTACTCCATAAATATAGTAATCATTAGAAGTTTTAACAAATAAAAACATTAAAACAATAACCACCAATCTTATCATAATAAATCTTACTGTAATATAAATTTGATTTTCTATACCTTGATAAAACCATTCAAATCCTATATTATTAAAAAAAATCCATATACTCATAATAAGAATTAAAGTTTTTATCTCTTTAAAATTTAAAATTTTATTTAAAAGAAAAAATAAAATAATATATCCAAATATAGTAGTAATTACAAGAATTATTCCTAATTCTAAAACTACTTTTGTTCTTTCAATCTCATTATCTCTTATTCTTGCAATCTCTCTTATTCCATAATTTGGAACTCCTAAAGCTGTAAAGAGAATAAAATATTGAATAATTGAAGTTACATAATCTACTTTTCCAAGATTTTCTGCTCCTAATACTCTTGTTACATATGGAGTGGTTATAAGTATAAAAAAAGTTCCTAAAAATATTCTTACTGCATTTAAAATAAAATTAAGTTTTACACTTTTTATTTCCATTAAATTTCCTCTAAAAATCTATCTATTCCACTTTGCCATGAAGGTATCTTTTTACCTATCACTTTTTCTAATTTTGAGCTATCTAATTTTGTATACTCTGCTCTTTTAGCTTTCAAATTAAAATCCTTTGTCTTAGCTCTATTTAATTTTCCTTGCCAATCTATTTTTGCTAAAACATATTTACCTTGATCATATTTACTAGCCTCACCATCATTTGATAGATGATACAATCCATATTTCTTTGTTTTAATTAGTTCCCAACTATAATAAGCCAAATCTTTTGAATATGTTGGAGATGAGGTTTGATCATCAACTATTGATAGCTCATCTTTGCTTTTACTCCAATTGATTACTTGCTTATTAAAATTATTATTAGCTATTCCAAATACCCAAGATGTTCTTACTACAAAACTATCTGGTTTTACTTTAAATACTTCCTTTTCTCCCTCATATTTGCTTTTTCCATAAACTGATAGAGGATTAGGAATATCCTCCTCTGTATATGGAGCTTTTTTCTCTCCATCAAATACAAAATCTGTTGAATAAGTTATATAATCAGCTCCTATTTCTTTTGCTACTATTGCTAAATCTCTTGGAGCATATGTATTCAGTTTTTTACAAAGTTCTTCCTCATCTTCAGCTTTATCAACATTGTTATATGCAGCACAATTTATAATAAGAGTTATATTTTTATCTTTTACAAACTCCCTTACCTTTTCTATATTTGTAATATCTAACTCATCTCTATCTGTTGCTATATACTCTTCTTTTATCTCATCAAACAATCTTTGAAAATCATAACCAAGTTGACCTTTAGAACCTGTTATTAATATCACTATTTAATTTCCTCCTCCCAACATTTAAAAAATAATATATTATACATAAAGTAACTAAATTATAAACTATTCCCTGAGGAAATAATGTCATAAAAAATCTTTCTTCTATAGCAAAATCAAATATTGGATAGCAATATATACTATAAGATATCAAAATAAAATTATTATTTCTGTAGCTAGCATAATAAAAAAATATACTATACATAAAGCCTAATATTAATACAATCAGCAATAATCCATATATTCCAAAATCTTCATAATATCGTCTTATAGCACTAAATATATTAGTACTTACTCCTCCAAAATAAACAAATTCATAGGGTTCATAAAATTTAGGAATATCATACCCAAATTTTCTTAAAATATTATATATTAAAAATAATGTGTTTTCTCCAAAATATGTATTTTTTATTATTTTTTTTGAATTAAGAAATATATTTAAAGCAGGTAACGAAGAACCAGCATATACAGAAATAACTTCCAATAAATCTCTATTATAACTTTTTTTAGTAAAATAACCACTTAAAATAAAAATAATAAAAAAAATTAAAATAGAAAAAATTCCTAATATTAATATTTTTATATTTGCTATTAATTTAAAATTTTTCTTTTTTAAATAAAGAATAGAAAAAATACATAACATGTATACAATTAAATAAATAAAATCTCCTCTTCCAGCTGTTAAAATTATAAAACAAAAATAGATGACAGTAGGAATTAATAAGTAAAAATATCTAAATTTTAATTTATTAAAAATACTTTTATATGAAAATATAAAGAAACATACATATGAAGTTATTTTAGCTAAATAAAATGAAAATAAATTAAATTTACTTAATGAAAAAAAATTTAATTTAGCATATCTTACATAATATAACATCATATCATATCCTTTGTCATTCCCAACTAATAAAGATAATTTATATGTATCTTTGAAATATTTAATTAATAGAACTATTAATATTATATTTAATAACATAACTTTATTAAAAAAATTTTTATCTATCAAATAATTCATTCTTTTACTTTTTTTTATTTTTAAAAGTCTTAAAAATAAATATGCTAGTATATTACCTATAATAAAAATTATGATTGTTAACCAAATTAAAAATATTGTTTCATAACTATATACTATCTTCCATTTTTTTTGATTTAATATTGCAATAAAATTAGTACATAAAAAAGAAGAACAAAGTATTACACTTGGATTTAAAATATTTTTTTTAAATAAAAAAAATGAAATAAAAAATAATGTAAGTATTCCTAAAAATAATATATAAATCATTTTTTATCCTTTATATTCTTTAAAAGATTGATGTTTTTTATCTTTTTCAGATAAAATTATATCTTCCTCTTTTAAATTATATTTTTCAAAATTCCATTCTATATTTATATCTTTGTCATTCCACATTATTCCTGAATCATATTCTGGATGATAAAAATCTGTACATTTATACATAAATTCTGTCTCATCTTCCAAAGTTAAAAATCCATGTGCAAAATCTTTAGGTATAAAAAACATCTTTTTATTTTCTGCACTTAATTCTACTCCAAACCATTTTCCAAATGTTTTACTATCTTTTCTTAAATCTACTGCTACATCAAATACAGATCCTTTTATTACTCTTACTAATTTCCCTTGTGAATGTTGAGTTTGAAAGTGTAACCCTCTCAATACACCTTTTTTTGATTTTGAATGGTTATCTTGTACAAATTCATCTATTATTCCAATCTCTTCAAACTCTTTTTTATTATATGATTCTAAAAAAAATCCTCTATTATCTCCAAAAACAGTTGGTTTTATTATATATAATCCCTCTATTCCTGTTTCTATCTTTTTAAATTTTGACATTTATTATCTCTCCTTGATAAGATTCATTAGATATTTTCCATATTCAGATTTTAGAAGTGGCTCTGCTAACCCTTTTACCTTTTCCTTAGTTATCCAACCATTTCTATATGCTATCTCTTCTGGACAAGCTACCATTACACTTTGCCTTGATTGAATTGTTTTTACAAAGTTACTTGCATCTAAAAGACCATCATGTGTTCCTGTATCAAGCCATGCCATTCCTCTTCCCATACTTACTACATTAAGAGTTCCTTCATTTAGATACATTTCATTTAAAGTTGTAATTTCAAGTTCTCCTCTTTTTGAAGGTTTTACTTTTTTAGCTTTTTCTACTACTGTATTATCATAAAAATATAATCCAGGAATTGCATAATTTGATTTAGGCTCTTTTGGTTTTTCTTCAAGAGAGATAGCTTTTCCATTTTCACCAAATTCTACAACACCAAAATCTTTAGGATTAGGTACATAATAACCAAATATTGTAGCTCCCTTTTTTCTTGCTTCTGCTTCTTTTAACATTCCTGTAAAACCATGTCCATAGAAAATATTATCTCCAAGAACTAATACACATGAATCATTTCCTATAAATTCTTCTCCAATCAAAAATGCTTCTGCTAATCCATTTGGCTGTTCTTGAATTGCATAAGAAATATTTAATCCAAAATCATTTCCATTTCCTAAAAGCTCTTCAAATACAAGAATATCACGAGGAGTAGAAATAACTAAAATATCTTTTATTCCTGTAAGCATAAGAGTTGATAAAGGATAGTAAATCATAGGTTTATCATAAATTGATACTATTTGCTTTGATATTGCTTTTGTAATAGGATAAAGTCTTGTTCCTGACCCTCCTGCTAATATTATTCCTTTCATATTTTTCTCTCCTTTAAACTAACTTTTAATTCTTTAGTTTCTAATAAAGCTTGTCTTAAAGCTTGTAAATATTTTTTTCCATATTTTTTATCTGGTTCTAAATAAGCTCCTTCTGCCCATTCATTCCATGCATTTATAAAAATTATTTCTTTATTATTTTTCTTTTCTTTTTCTATTAATTTTTTCATATATACTTTAAATTTTTCAGGATTACTACCTATAAAAATTCTTGAATTATTTATTCCTCTTCTAGGACTATTATCCCAATCTGTAAAAGCACTAAAAAATATTTTAGGTTCACTTTTTCTATTTAAAATATCTTTCCAAAAAATATCATAATCTAATATAGTTACCCTCCATCTATTATTATTTATATTTAAAAATTTTTTTAATAATTTCTTACTTTTTTGAAAATTAACTTTAAAAAAAATTTTTTGATTAAAAAAAGAAACTTTTACTTTTTCAAAGAGTTCTGACACTTTTTTTAAAGTATTAATTGAATATAAATTTTGAGTATAACCAGGTTCAAACATAATTCCATAATCAAAAATATTTTTTTTCACTTTATTTATTTCTTTATAATCATTCTGTGCTATAAAACATATTCCTGCAAGTCCATTTAATTTAGCTAAATATTGCCAATACTCTATCATTTCAGCTATCTTTTTTATTTCCATAGGTTTATAAATTAAAAAAATTGGTTTTTTATCTTTTAATATATATCTATCATCTTTAAAAAAATCTAATAAATAATAAAAATGTTCTTCCCATTCTTTTTTTTCACCATATTCTTGTTTCATTATTACTTCTCTATCTTTTCCATCCCATGTTCTTGTCCAATTTTCATTTGCCCAACATAAACAAAATTTTTGATTTAAACTTTTGTCTTTTAAATAATTTTCTATTGGTTTTTCCATTAATTTTTTTCCATTTTTAAACCAATAGTGATAAAAACAAAAACCATAAATTCCATGTTCTTTTGCTAATTTTATTTGCCATTCTATAACTTTATTATCTAGTAAATTATAATAATTATTATTTTCTGGTTCTCTTGGTTGATAATGCCCTTTAAATAAAGATTGTGATTTCTTTGTGTTTGTCCATTCTGTAAAATCTTTTCCCCACCATACATCATTCTCTGGAAATGAATGAAACTGAGGTAAATAAAATGTTATTATTTTCATTTTTTCAGTAAATATTTAAGAATAAATATTTACTATTACATCTCCCTTCTATAAATATTTTTTTATTTTTTAATAATATTTTTTTAAAATTTTTATCAAACTTTCAATTAAAAATTTATTTCTTATTTTTCTTTTTAGTAAGTTAGTTGTAGAATGTTCTAAGTGATATATTTTTAAATTTTTATCAAAATAAATTTTTTTCTTTAATTTTCTTAATTCTTCTGCAATAAATATTTCTTCGCCATATAAAAAACTAAAATACTTTTGTTCTTTTATTAAAAAAAATTCTTTCTTTAATAAAAAGAAGGAACCATGAGGTGCATAAATATAAGAGGAATTTCTATTTTTCATTGAAACTATTTTTCTTTTTAAACTTCCAATTTTTTCATACATCATATCAATATATACATTTTTTTTTATAAAAATAATTCTTTCTATCTTATTTTTTTTTAGTCTAATATTATAAAAAGGATTTTGATAACTTTGGTTATGTACAGAATAAATATTAGGAGCTATACACCAAACCTCATCCGAATAATTTGTAGATGTAAAATCAAAATTTTTTATTTCTATATCTGTATTTGACAAAACAATCCATTGAGGTAAAGTTTTTAATTTTTTATATTCATTTATTCCATAAAATAATCCATTTAAATATCCTAAATTTTTATTTGGAGTAAAAATATTTATACTTAAATTATCTATTTTTAATAGTTTTTCTAAGTCTTTAGTTAGAGAGTTATTAATAACTATAACTTCTTTTTTATTTTTTATTGTTCTTTTTATATTTAACAAAAAATTTTTAACTTCCTCCTCATTTTTATAATTTATACATACAAATAATAATTCGTCCATTTATACTCCTTTTCAAGAATATATCTTCTAAAAAACTTATATATAGTATTTTTTTAATGCATTTATACAAAAGCATAATATATTCCATCCTGCTACTATTTTGTTAATATTTTCCTCTTGAGTTTGTATTTCCCAAACTTGTTGAATACTTTTAAACTTATTAGAAGAAAGAGACCCCTTACTGACTCTATAACGAACTAAAGTTTCATTTAATCCTTTTGCTATTATGCCTGTTCCAAGTAACTTTAACCATGTTGCATAATCTTGTCCCCCTCTTCTAAGATGCATACGAAAATCGCCTATTTGTCTTCTATCCACTATCACAGAAGATGTTGCAATAATTGTATTCTGTAAAAGATATTTATAAGTACATTCTTCTTTTATACTTCTTTTTGGTTTAACAGTATTACTATCTTCATCTATCATTTCAATTGCTGTATAACAAAAAGATGTATTAGTTTTCCTCATTAATGCTAATTGTTTATCGATTTTCTCTAAAAACCATATATCATCACTATCTAAAAATGCTACATATCTTCCCTTTGCTAATTCAAGAGCTTTATTTCTTGCATGACCTGCTCCTAAGTTTTTAGCTTGCTTAAAATAAATAATATTTTTATTATTATTTTGATATTGTTTTATAATATTTTCTGAATTATCTTTTGAACAATCATCTATTAAAACTATTTCTATATTTTTATATGTTTGATTTAATACAGAATTTAAAGTTTCTTTAATAAATTTTTCAGAATTATAGACAGGAATTATAACAGATACTAAATCTTCTTGAAATATTTTATTTCCCATTATTCATATCCTTAATATATTGGTGTTAACCAATTTAATCTATTTTTAATTTTTCCTGTAACAACATTCAAATATAACTTGTGTAATTTATCTGTTAATTCTCCAGTATCACCATTCCCAACTTGGAATCTATCAATTGATAAAACAGGAGTTATTTCCATTGATGATCCACATAAAAAAGCTTCATCGCACATATATAATTCTGTTCTATCTATTGTTCTCTCTTCTACAACTAAACCTAATTCTTCCTTTGCTAGTTTTATAACTGTATCTCTTGTTATACTTTCTAAAACGCTTTCTGTTATACTAGGAGTAATTAATTTCCCATTTTTTATTATAAATAAACACGAACCAGGACCTTCTGCTACCTTTCCATCTTTATTTAGAAATATTGTTGTATCATACCCATTTCTTAATGCTTCTAATTGTGCCATACGACTATTGATATAATTTGCTCCACATTTTATTCTTGGAGATATGGAATTATCATTAATTCTCTGCCAAGAACTTATACAACAATGTAAACCTTTTTTATTATATTCTGCACTTGTTCTTTTTTTAGGTATAGGAGCAATGAACATATTTACAGCTCCGTGAGATCCCCATGATCCAAATCCATCTACAAAAATTGTTTGTCTGACAGCAATATTTTCTCTATAATCATTTGCAATAATAATATCTATAAAAGCTCGTTTTAATTCATCTAATGTATATTTATCTTCTAACATAAGTAGTCTTTGAGAAGTCTTTAATCTTTTAAAGTGATCTTCTAAACGGAAAGCATATAATTGTTTTTCTTCTTCATTCCAATAACATACTATCCCCTCAAAAATATTAAGTCCAAATTGTGATGTTGGAGATAAAACATTTATTTTAGCATCATTTACATGTAAAACCTCTCCTCCTAACCAAATATATCTTTCTTCAAAACTTGTTTTCATTTTTCCTCCTTAATCCTCATCTGGAAGATGAGCAATTCTTATAATTTCTTCTTCCGCTAATTGTGCTGCTTTAACATCATCTAAACTATCATCTATCTTTTCTTCATATATATTTTTACTTTTAAATACTTTTATGGTTGTTTCAATTAAAATTTGAATATCTAACAATATACCTCTTGTCTGAAATAGATCTATATATTGATTATCATATTTTACTTTCTCTTCCCAAGAATTTTCATTTCTTCCCCTTACTTGTGCTAAACCAGTTATTCCTGCCTTCATTTTAAATCTTTTTTTATATTTTTTATTTAAAGTATCAAAATCACCCAATTCATATACTACACATGGTCTTGGACCTACTAATGAAAGTTCACCTTTTAATACATTTAATAACTGTGGAAGTTCATCTAAACTTGTATCTCTTAAAAATCTTCCTATTTTAGTTACTCTTGGATCATTAGCAAAATTAAATAATCCTGTTCCTTGTTTTTCTGCATTTATACACATAGATCTAAATTTATATATTTTAAAAATTTCTCCATTTATTGTTCTTCTTTCTTGTTTAAAAAAAATAGGTCCTTTTGAGTCAATTTTTATTCCAATAGCTATAATCAGAAAAATAGGAGATAAAAATACAAGTCCTATTAATGAGCAAACAATATCAAAACATCTTTTTAAAAATAACTTCATTTTATACCTCATTATTAAAATTTAAATGTATGAAAAATATCATCAAAGTATTCTTGCCTTTTAATTACTTCTATTTCTTTTTCGTTACAAATATCTAAAACTGGAAAATTAGGAAGAATAAATGGTGGTTTTAAAACAACAGAATAAGATCCTACATTCCCAAAAACGACAATATCTCCTACAGCTAACTCTCCTATATAGTGCCTATACAAATAATCTGACTCTATACAAGTAAATCCTCCAAAGTCAAGGTCTTCATATTTAGAAGACTGATTCTTTGATTTTAATATTGTAAGTGGTGGATTTTTAGTATTTAATGTTGGATTTATATTATAGATACTTCCTAATAAAGTTGCTATACTCTTTCCACGAATATTTTTTATGTTGACTACTCTTGATATAAATTTCATACAATCTCCAACAAGAGCACTTCCTGGTTCTATTAGCATTAAGGGCTGTTTTGTTTTATTTTTAAAATGCTTTGCAAAAACTACTGCAACTTCCTCTGCATAATCGTTATACGACGGAATTTCTGTATCAAATTGTTTTTTTAGGCTCTCATCCATTTTTCCAAATAATCCCCCACCTAAATCAATATGATCAGGAACTATTTTTAAACTTTCTAAAAGATCTAGCATTTTTTCAACTCTTGGTTTCCATGTTTTTAAAGCTCTTGTTGCAAAATGACATTGTAATCCTATTAAATATAAATTAGGATACTCTTTTGTTAACATTAAAGCATCTTTAAACTCTTTTGAGTTAATATCGAAACCAAATCTTGATACAACATTATCATTAATTTCAAAGTTACAACGAATTCCTATATTTAAAGTTTTTTTAGGATATTGTTGAGCTAGTTTTTCAATAAAAGATAGCTCATATTCTGAATCTAAGTTTACTGTTCCTCCCATTAAAAGTAATTCCTCTACCTTTTTTAAATTTTTATATGGTCCATTCCATATAATTTTTTCAGGAGAAACACCTATTCTAAGAGCAATTTCCATCTCCATATCAGAAACAACTTCCGCATACCCTCCTAATTCATTAACAATCCTACAAAATTTTGGGATATAATTTGTTTTATAAGAATAAGCTATATTAAAATTATGATAAATTCTAGAAAAACTCTCTTTTAACTCAATAAAATTTTTCTTGAATTGTTCTGAATCAAGTAAATAATATGCATCTCCATAAACTTTACAAATTTCATTTATCTTTTCATAATTAAAGTTCATTTTAAATTTTCTCCCATAAATATTTTTAATTATTAATTCTATATCTTTTTTTATATTTAATTTATTAACGATAAAATCTTCTTCTTTTTTCTTTTCCAATTTTTCTTCATATTTATATAAATCATTTAGATTCTTTTTAAAAATATTTTCTATTTCATTGACATTATTTATTACATTAGTATTACAAAAACTCCTAGATAAAATAACTCTTGAGGATCCTAGACGATAATGTTCCATTAAAATTTTTTCAGCTGGAAGCTTACCTTCTCCTAACTTCGCTATTCCACCAAATCCATAAGGAATATTATATTTTTTTATTTTTTCACAAATCCCTTCAACTATCCCATTTGTAAGTGGTTCAAACATAAAAGAAAGATTATAGCTTAAATGTAAATCATTTAAACCTATATGAATTTCATCAAAACCACCATTTTTTAAAACTTCATCTAAGCATTGCACAGCTTCTTTAGTTTCTAATAATAATGTAGTCTTAACTCTCCCTTTAATAATTTCTAAAAAAGTTTTAACATCTTGAAAAGATTTCCACATTGGAAGCATTATCATATCAGCTCCAGCTTCAATTACTTGATTTATTTCCTCTATTGAACTTTCATTTATAGGATTTACTCTAACTAACATTTCTGAAATATTTAGTAATGGTTTTATTTTTTTTATATCTTCTATTGAATGATTAGACTTTACTGAATCTAGATGTCCTTGTCTTTCCTCTTTTCCAAGAGTTTCTAAATCTATCCAAATTCTATCCACTCCATATTTTTGAGCTATTTTAGCAACTTCTATATCATTTGTTATATACATTAGTTTTAAGAACATTTTCTCTTCTCTCCTAAAAATTTAATTATTAATTATATTTCACTTCCTTATACGACACTACCAGTTCTTTCATAATTTTTTTAATCTCTTCAATATTTGGATTTTTAATACACTGTTCCAACTTATCAAAATATTTAGTTATATCCACTGATCCATCTTCTATTTTTGTTATAAATATCTTCTTATTCTCTGTTTTTATTGCAGAATTAACATCATATAAAAGCTCCTCGTATAATTTCTCTCCTGGTCTTAACCCTACAATATCTATTCCCACATTGGCATTTGAAAGTCTTATCATACTTTTTGCTAAGTCATAAATTTTTACAGGTTTTCCCATATCAAGAATAAATATCTCTCCACCCTTTCCTATTGTTCCTGCTTCAATAGCAAGCTGAGCAGCTTCAGGAATAGTCATAAAATATCTTGTTATATCTCTATGAGTAACTGTTAAATTTTTCCCCTCTGATATTAATTTTCTAAATATTGGAATTACACTTCCATTACTTCCCAATACATTTCCAAATCTTACTGCCATAAACTTAGTCTTTGATATTTTATTCATATGCTCTATTACTAACTCACAAGCCCTTTTACTTGCTCCCATAAGATTTGTAGGATTTACAGCTTTATCTGTGGAGATAAGAACCATTCTCTCTACTCCATATTTATCTGCACATTCTGCAACTTTTTTAGTTCCAAAGATATTATTCTTTATAGCTTCTTCTGGATTATGTTCCATTAAAGGTACATGTTTATGTGCTGCTGCATGAAATACTATATTCGGTTTATATTTCTCAAAAAGAAACTCCAATTTCTCTTTTTCTCTTATATTACATATCTCTGATATCAAGTCTAAATTTGGATATTTTCTTTTAAGCTCAAGTTCTAAGAAATAAATATCATTTTCATTTACATCAAGAGTTACAAGTTTTTTAGGATTATACTTAGCTATTTGTCTCGCAAGCTCAGATCCTATACTTCCTGCTCCTCCAGTTACAAATATCGTCTTTTCTTCTATTAACTCTCTTATACTTCCATCATTAATTACAATCTCATCTCTTCCTAATAAATCTTCTATTCTTACATCTCTTATTTGAGAAGCAAGAGATTCTCCTTCTAAAATTTCTGATATTGAAGGTACTGTCTTTATATTTATTTCTTCAAACTTTTGAATTTTTTCAACAATTCTTCCTATCTCTGAGCCATGAATTGAAGGAAGTGCAAGAAGAAGTTTCTCTATTTTTTCATTTTTTATTATTATTTCTAAACTTTCTTTATTTCCTAAAACTTTTATATTATAGATTTCACTCCCTATTTTCTTCTTATCATCATCAATAAATCCTATTATTTCATAAGGAAATAATGGATTAGTCATATACTCTCTGGCTAATATTGCACCTGCTTCTCCTGCTCCATATATCAGAGTTCTTTTAATATCCTTTATATTTTTATGTGGTCTACCATAATATCTTTTTAATCTAAAAACATATCTTCCTAAAAGTTGCATTGACACTGAAAGAATAAGTATTATCAAAAGAGTTGTTACAGGAAATATATGTTCTTTATTTATGTACATAAAAAAGAGAAATACTATTGCAGTACCTATATTAAGTATTAAAATATTTAATACATCAAGAATATTTGTATAACTCCAACTTTTTTCACTTACCTTTTTATATACATACCCAACAAGAAAGATTCCTAAATATGTAATTACATACTCTTTTCTTAAATATTCATACCAATTAAAAGAAAATTTAAGTATAAAAGCTATGATTATTCCAACAATAACACTTATAGAATCTATTAAAAATTTTGCTAAATTTCTTTTATTTATTAAATTCGGACTGTATCTTTCAGCTTTACCATATGAAATTTTTTTTAATAATTCATATAGTATCTTTTGATAAACTGAAAATACTAAAAATACTGTAAATATTGAAATATCTTTATAGAAAAAGAGAAATATCATAAAAACAATAAGATTTATGAAGATAGGATTTTGTTTAGATCTTTTTTCAAATTGTAAATTATCTGTAGAATAGTAAAAAAATATTAACATTCCAAAAAGTCCATAGACTGCAGTATTAATACTAAATCCTGTTATTTTAAACATTATTTGATATACGACAAAAAGTAACATTGTATAAATAATTGCTAATTTATCCATATTTTCACCTTAATAAACTTTCTTAAATTTTGATAAAAAAGTTTTTTCTCTCCCCCTTAAACAAATTTTAAGTTATATTAAACTTTATTTACTACTAAGGTACTACTTTTTCTTATTTTTGTCAATTCCAAAAAATTCGTTAAATAGTTATTTTAAATTAAAAAATATAACATTTATATGTGTTTATACATATTTTAATTTATTGCATAGAGAATCTTTGTTTTTTCAGCCCCAAAAAACAAAAAAGAGTGACCAACATAATTTTTATGTCGTCACTCTCTTTTGCATTCCCCTGCCAAGGAATTATATTTTATCACTTTCCAACCTATCAGTAAAGATTATTTACAAAAATTCCCATCTTTCATTATCAGAATCTCTTCACCATCTTCTGCTACCCCTACAATCTCTAAATCACTTGTTCCAACCATAAAATCTTCATGGACCATAGAGATATTAACACCGTGTTTCTTTAATTCCTTCTCATTCATCTCACTTCCACCCTCTAAACAAACAGGATATGCTTGTCCTAAAGCTAAGTGGCAAGAGGCATTTTCATCAAAAAGTGTATTATAGAAAACTGTATTTGAGTTAGAAATTGGTGAATCATAAGGTACAAGTGCAACCTCACCTAAATATCTAGCTCCATCATCAGAATCTAAAAGTTTAATCAGAG